>JQID01000036.1 GCA_000770645.1 Desulfosporosinus sp. Tol-M | reverse complement strand
CTTGTGAACCTGGTTCTTATGAATGTCATTCTTCTAAAGAACCTTTAAGTTTGGGTCTTTCTATTATTGCTCCGGTTAGTTCGGTACCGGGAAGCTCTTCGTTTCTTTTCTTCCAACCGCTGATAACGGAAAAAGTATTTGCTTCCGCAGGTGTTCTCATCGCTGCCCAACTTTTCTTGTTTCTTGCTAACCGTTTTTTTGGTCTTGAGTCAATGCCGGTTCAGAAAGGCCCTGTTATATCCCCGGAACAAACTGGGCGAATGACGCCAAGTAATTTACAGAATTTCTTAGCCTTGGTGACCCGCGCCAATGTCCGGCCTTCTACCAACACATCCGCCCCTTCAACCGGTCAAGAAGTCACTGGGATATCCATTGAAACACCGGAGATTCCTCTCGTTTTTGCTTTAACCGTCTTGGGCAATTATACGGATAAACCTTTTTGTCCGTCTATATCTCTTATTTTACCTTTGTTTACTTTTCCGGGCGTGCGAGGAGCCTTACCTTTACTGATCCTGGAACTTCTAACAACTATTTTTGTCCGGACGGTCGTACCGCCGGAAACGACTGGTTCCAAACCATTGACTGAGTGAATATGTTTATTTAGGACATACTCTTTCAACGCAAATAAGTTCAGCTGGGTTATTGATCTGATTAGTTAAGCAAATATTTACTACGTTGTAATCCTTTTGGCTTAATTTTGAGGTATATCTATCCAAAGCCTCTTTTTCCAATTTACCATTTTCGTGTCCTGTATATGTAACTAGTAATATTATGCCATTGGGTTCAAGTATCTCTAAACACTTTTGAACAGCTACTATGGTAGTTTCCTTTGTTGTGGTAATTCCGTGATCTCCCCTCGGTAGATATCCCAGATTAAAGATTACTAATTTAACATATCCTTGTATGTATTTATCAACAAATTGATGATCATCAAGAATTATTTCCGTTCTTTCAAGAAAATTTAATTCCTGAAGCTTCTTTCTTGTATTTATAATAGCAGCTTCTTGTATATCAAAAGCATAAACTTTTCCTTTATCTCCAACCAGAGAGCATAAAAATGCAGTATCATTGCCATTACCCATAGTGCAATCAACCACTGTATCCCCTTTAGACAATTTTAATTTGCATATTGTTTTAGATATTTCAATTGCATTATTAAAAGTATTCTTCGTATTCACCTGTCACCCCTCATATTACCCGTTATTCTTCATATAAAAACCCGAGTTTGCCAAGAAAGCTACCCCCGACAGGTTATTGCGAGGGCAGCGTTGTGGCGAGTGGAAGAATTAAGTTGGATAAGGCATTATCTCATAGTCCATGGTGTGATACAAGTAACCAGAATATATCCCAACGATCCCATGGCAGGATACCACCATGTTTGTTATACAGTTGCGGACATCTTTCCCGAGCGCTGAATTTGTTTTATTTTTCTTTCCAATCTGCGAGGGAACGTTAGATCTTCATTACTGCAAACTAAGACCTTCCAACCTACCTTATTATACTTTTTCAGATTGCACGGATGCTCGGGATCATGAAGGCAAATCAAAAAATCTTCCACTTGGGCCAAAAATATCTGACCCATTAATCTTTTATTCCAATAGACAGTACTTTTTGGAAAGATATTGCTTAGAACCTCTCTAAGGAGATCCGCCTGCTGAGGAACTTGAGTAGTACTGAATATTTGAGAAATTTTAGAGTTGATGGATGTTAATAAAGCAGGGACCTTTCTAAGAGCAAATGGTTCAAGCTCAGTTCCGGCCTTAATAGTATTATTTTCCTTAAGTGCGTTTTCTATGAGATAATCATTCGTGTTAGACATAGGTTTAGCTAGTTCATAGCGTTCTATCTTGGTTATAGCCTCTAACTTCGTGTCAACTTGGGCAAGTGCCTCAGCAATCGCCAACGCGTCCGCATTTGCTTGCGTTCCAGCTTTGGTAAAAGAGTTAACTTGAGCGAGGGCCTCCGCCAGTGCCCGGGCATCTGCTTTCGCTTGTGTTTCCGCTTGAGCGNNGCTTTCGCTTGTGTTTCCGCTTGAGCGAGGGCCTCATCAGTAACGCACTCTATGTTAGATACTTCCATCGGACTGTCGGTATAGCTATCATGAGATTCTGTGCTAATATCTTTAACATTTACAGCAGTTGAATTGCTATTGGAAGCCTCTTTCTTTTGGGTATCAGTGGCTTTCAATATTCCTTCGCGTAACATTCTGTCCATGATAGCTTGGAATGTAGGAAAGTTATTCATAACGCAAGCGTCAGGAAGCTGTTGTTCAATAAGTTGTTTAACCCCATCTGCCAAGAATTCTGATGGGAGAGTTGGGATATCTTTTAATAATGATGTAAGGTTCATGACGATTTGACAACCCTTTTGAAATTCTCCATCTGAATCAACCCCGTTTAATATGCATACCGTGAAAATTCTATCAATGATCTGATTCACCCATTTTCTAATTCGGGGATCATTCTGAAAATAAGTCTCCATGATTATCCACCTCCAGTTAATACCTTGTAAATAACCTATGATAACCTATGCTTGTCACTTCGGAATAAGTACCCAAAAAATATGCCATAGCTTAGGTTAGCTATGGCTAATAGGTATTGTTTAGTCTTTATCTGACGTTGCTGGATCTTTAGAATTTTTGATAGAATCATCTTTATTATCGGCCTTTTCCTCCGGTACTTCTTCTAACTCGAAATCACAACAACCTCCTTTTTCTTTCTTGCCCATTAGCATATCAAAAAATCCCTTTTTCTTTTTGTTTCCCATAATATTCACTCCTTCATAATCATTAAGACTATCGTTATGCTATTTCCCTACAATAGCACCAACTAACTTTCCCCTAAAATCGCCTGCCATTTTTATCCGGTATTTCTTCCTTCCTCTTTTTCATTTTCACTCTTCATAATCTTATTTTCTCCCTTCACATTGTAAAACCTCTATATAAGCATATTAAAAATCAGTCCAGTTACCACGGCTGTAACGAATACAATCAATACAAAAGCAATAATTATTTTTTTCTTAAAAATGCCGGCAAGCATTGTCAATTCTGGAATGGCTATACCAGCACCGCTAATGATAAATGCCATTACCGCACCAATACTTGCACCCTTACCCAATAACCCAAGACCGATTGGAATAGCTGATTCTACGCGAATATATAGTGGCATACCAATTAATGCTACAACGATAACAGCAAATGGATTATCAGGACCTGCAACTTTTGCAAGAAGATTAGTAGGCATATATCCGTAAATAGCCGCCCCAATTCCAACACCGATTATCATATAGATGAATACTCCCTTGAAGTCACCTAAAGCTGTTATAAATGATGCTTTTAGCCTGTTCTTAAATCCTATTGGCGTATCCTCATTTTGATCATGATCACCACCTTTGATTCTCACATTTTTAACTTGATTTTCCCACCCCATCTTGTCAAGAATTGCACCGAAAATAACTGCAAAAGCAGATGTCAGAATTAAGAATCCAACAGCAACCTTCCAACCCATAAATGTTCCAAGCAATATAAATACTAGCGGATCCATCAACGGGGATGAAATAACAAAGGACATAACAGCACCAAAGGGGACTTTTGCTTGTAAAAATCCGAGTGTCATCGGAACAGTAGAGCATGCACAAAAGGGCGTAATCGCTCCAAAAAGCACCCCCAAAATATTGCCCCAGATACCTTTACCTGCCATCCAGTTTTTCATTTTATCCCGGGGTATATACATGAAAACCAATGCCACAACCGTACTAATTCCAATAAACAATACAACAAGTTCTGATATTATCAATGTAAAATATTTAACTGTTTCGATAAATGTATTCAAGAACATTCCCCCCCACTTGATTGTTTACGTTTAGGCTAAATGTTTTTTCTGTTGTAATGCTTTTACCAGTACCTCCAATACATCATAAATATTTTCGATCATCTGGGGTTCCAGCTCATTTAATACATCATCGAGATAGTTAGTATATTTATCCATTATCTTTTTCATTTCTTGACTTCCTTTAACAGTGGTTGAGACACAACAGACCCTACCATCTATTGAGGAGTTTTCCCGTACGACATATCCCTTGTTTTCTAAGCGATTAATGATTCTTGTTGCCCCGCTTTTAGTAAAATTCAGTGCATTTCCTATTTCCTGAATCGAATTATCAGGATTTTCACAGACCTTTTTTAATGCCATGAATTCAACTAATGAAAGTTCTCCACAACACTCTCCATTAATGCCATGACTTCCAAAATACCAGGCTATTTCTTGCAGGTAGTTATAAATATATGGCATGTTCTTGTTTATCACTGGACTTCTCTCCTCATATAATATAGTTGACTCCAGCAACTATATTATATGTTATAATAATTGACGTTGTCAACTATCAAATTTTTTCTCATCTGTCTATTTATTTAGTTCCGCTTGTAATAACTCAATTACGCGAGCTTTATTTGGTACCTTCCCGACTAATTTAACTTCTTCGTTAATCACCAAAGCCGGCGTACTCATAACTCCATAGGCCATAATACTAGCCATATCCTCCACTTTCTCTACCTCGATAACAATACCCAGCTCGGCAACAGCCTCCCGTACTATTTTTTCAAGCTTTTTACAATTTGAACAGCCTGCTCCTAAAATCTTTGCCTTCATTTTTCAAATCCCCTTCCCATTGTAATTTTAATAAACCGTCTTTCTCAAAATTAAACCGCTTTGAGTTAAAACATAAGCAAGTATCCAAAAGCATTGAATGAATACCCAATAATAATAATCCCTATTGTTACCAAGCCTGCAAATATTCCAAGGAGCTTTGTCTTAACAACCGTTTTGAGCATGATCATTGAAGGGAGAGACAAAGCAGTGACTGCCATCATAAAGGAAAGGGCAGTACCCAAACCTACACCTTTTCCTACTAAAGCCTCAGCAATCGGAAGTGTTCCAAATATATCAGCATACATTGGCACCCCGACGAAGGTTGCTATTAGTACGGAATACCATTTATCCTGGCCAAGCACCGCGGAAATTATATTTTGTGGTATCCAGTTATGGATGGCGGCACCAATGCTAACGCCAATCAGTATATATAGCCAAACCTTTTTAATAATATCTAAAACCTGGTCTTTTGAATATTCCAGTCTGTCATGAGTAGTTAATTCATCTTGTTGAATTTCAACCACCTTATTGCTAAAAACAAAAGGTTCAACATATTCTTCAAGCTTTGCCCTACTGATAATTGTTCCCCCAATCACGGCAAGGATTAGCCCGACTATGACGTAAGCAATCGCAATTTTCCAGTTGAATATACTGGCGAGCAAAATTACTGATGCCAAATCAACGAGTGGAGAAGATATTAAGAATGAGAACGTTACGCCAATCGGAAGACCGGCACTTGTAAATCCTATAAAAAGCGGTATTGAGGAACACGAACAAAAGGGTGTGATTGTTCCCAGTAGTGCCCCCAGTATATTTGCAGATTGTCCCTTGTATCTCCCAAGTATGCTCCTTGTTCTTTCTGGCGGAAAAAAGCTTTGTACATATGAGATTGTAAAAATCAATACCGCTAACAGAATGAATATTTTTACCACATCGTATATGAAAAAGTGAATGCTGCCACCCAGTCTTTCCTGCATGTTTAGTCCAAAAACATTTTCTACTAAAAGTCTAACTAAATTAGAAAGCCACTCCATTCTAAGCAGTTGGTTGTTTAACCATTCAAATATAGACAAAGGATCATCTCCTTTACTTTCTTCTTTGCGTATTAATTTTATCCATACCACATTGGCTCAAATATTGTTCTTTATCCATAAGCCTGCTCTTATCTAGGATTAGCTTCGGGTATTCGTTTAAATTATCCATAATGTTTCTTATTGTACTTGTAAAAACGAAATTTTCGGTCTTGAGTTTATAAAATACAAATTTTTCTTTTCTTTCATCAATGACAAGATTCAAATCCCTGAGCCTCGATAGACTCTTCGATACTTTAGGCTGAGAAACATTCAGAACACCACTAATTTGACAGACACAGAGTTCTTCCTGGGCTAAAAGAATTATGATTCGCAGTCTGGTTTCATCCGATAATATTTTAAATATATTTATTAACTTGTTCATTGTCGCTTCCTTTCCAGATCGAATAATCCATTTAGATTATATATATGCACATATGTGTATATCAATATAATACTCCTTGCTAATATTATTAGCAATATGAATTTTGTTAAAAATACCCGGACAAAAGTGATAAATACATGGTCGTTTGCGTTTAGTAAATTGTAGTGCATCACCATATTATGAATTCATAATATGCATTGACATTTATCGATATAAAGATTATTATATCCATAAAAACATATCGTTAAGAATAGATATGAGGTGTTTATATCATTATAGAAAATAGCTATGAAAATAACGCCAAAGTATTTAAGGCGCTTTGCGATCCCAACCGGTTAATGATCATCGAAATGCTTCAAAGCGGCGAAAGGTGTGCCTGCGAACTTTTAGAGAATTTGAATATTGGGCAATCCACCTTATCGCACCACATGAAGATACTATGTGAATCAGGACTTATTAGCTCTCGCCGTGAAGGAAAGTGGATGTACTATTCCTTAGATATGAAGGGCTGTGAGAGAGCTAAGAATTTGCTTAATGAAATTACAAAAGTAAAAGAAGCTGTCATGGCCGGATATATAATAATAGAAAGGGACCTGGGTTCATGAAAAATGAAAATGAACAAGTAATTGAAAACAAGCAAGCTGAAATAAATTCTGGGGAACTTCCAGAAGAAAATGCTGACAATAAGAATGAAAAGGTTGGCGAAGTTATCTCTGAAAAGGACTTCACGGCTGGTAAAAAGAAATTACTAAAAATAGGTGCCGGTCCCGGTTGAAAGAGCGGTTGATAGTTGTAAAACTCCCGGTCTGGGGGTCCATAGAGACCAATCCTAACATGAATACTAGGTAATAACGACTGATAAGGTTGACATCAAAGGTATAAAAGATTAGTATTTTTTAAAAAGAAACAAAAGAGGAAATTAACCGTGGAACAGAACATACCGACAAGAGAACAAGCCTATGATCTTTTTTCCAAGTACAATAAAAATAGCAGCCTAATCATGCACGCACTGGCAGTAGAAGCTGTTATGCTTCATTTTGCTGATATTCTTGGAGAACTCGAAAAGGAAAAGTGGGGCATCATCGGGTTGTTACACGATATCGATTACGAAATGTACCCTGAACAGCACTGCCTAAAAGCCAGGGAAATACTTATGGAACACAACTGGCCCGAAGACTATATCCATGCTGTGCTAAGCCATGGCTGGGGGATATGCTGCAATGTTGAACCGCTTCATAGGATGGAGAAGATTCTATTCACAATTGATGAATTAACTGGTTTGATTGCAGCTACAGCTATGCTGCGACCAAGCAAGAGCATTCTTGATCTTGAACCTAAATCTGTTAAAAAGAAATGGAAGCAGAGAAACTTTGCTGCAGGTGTAAACCGTGAAGTCATTGAGCAGGGTGCAAAAATGCTGGATATGGAACTTGACTATATCATCGGAGAAACAATCAAAGGTATGCAAAATGTAGCTGAACGTATTGGATTAAAAGGAGAACTATAATAAGTTCTCCTTTCTGCATACGATATGTGATTTTGAAGTGTCAAATCCGCTTGAGGATTTACACATTGTTCCCGCTGCGGTAATGATCGTATTAATTATACGCCCCATCTATGGCAAATGTTGACATGTTGTCCGTAAATCGATAAAATTAATGTAATAATCTGTTTGCTGTTAAGACTTATCATTTCAAAGAAGAGGTGAGAAGATTGAACATTCGTTGGCTTGGTCATTCCTGCTTTCTGTTTACCAATCAAGAGGGGCTGACGGTTCTGACCGATCCATTTGACGAGGATGTCGGGTACCCGGTGCCCCATATCCAGACGGACATTGTCACTGTAAGCCATCACCACTTTGATCACGATTCTGTCCATGTACTTCCAGGGAAGCCTCAAATCGTCGACGGAGAAGGCCCACACAACTTTTCCGGTCTGTCGATTCAGGGCACAGCAACATTCCATGATGCCGCACAGGGCACAAAGCGGGGCAAGAATACCCTCTTTTCTTTCACAATGGATGGCGTACGCATTGTCCACCTGGGGGACCTCGGGCACCTTCTTACCCCGGATCATCTTGCAAACGTCGGAAATGTTGACATCGCCTGTGTTCCGATCGGGGGATTCTACACCATCGATGCGGAGCAAGCCTATCAGGTGGTACAGCAACTTAACCCCAAGATCGTTTTGCCCATGCACTATAAACTGAACAAAAAGATCTCGCTGCCGATTGAAGGGATCGACCGATTTCTTGCATACTTTGCTCAGATCAAAAGGGTAAAAACTCTGGACATTTTCTCTGCTTCCCTCCCTCAAATCCAGGAGGTTATCGTGTTAGAACTTTCTGCAGCCAGATAATGAATTAACCCAAAAACGTGCATTTTTAAAATGCACGTTTTTGGGTTATCCGCTCGGCAACTCCTGACATTGCCTTTATTCATGACCGCATGCCGGTTATTCTAACAAAAGATATTCAAGGAGTGTGGTTATCTGAACACATTGACATCCAAGATGTAATACGTTGCTCCGTAGAAAATTTGATATATCAAGATGTTTATTAGGGCGTCTTTAATGTTCAATTCAGCATTATTTTGTTATAATTTACATTTGTTTGCCCATTGTTTACTAACGGACTCACGCCCCATTCAAACTCATCGTCAATGACTTCGTGAAGGGACCTTTATACTACCTTTTTGTTCAAATTTGCTCCTGTGAACTGACTGTTATAAAGATCTGCATAGAAACCGTTCTGAGCAAGAAGCTCAATATGGTTACCCATCTCGATAACACTTCCTTTGTTCATAACCAGTATCAATTCTGCGTCTCTAATCGTAGAAAGTCTATGCGCAATTACAAAGCTAGTTCTTCCCAGCATAAGTTCAGTCATAGCTCTTTGAATATATACTTCTGTCCGTGAGTCAACACTACTTGTAGCTTCATCAAGAATTAAGATAGCAGGATCAGCCAGTATTGCCCGGGCAATCGTCAGAAGTTGTTTTTGACCTTGGGAAATATTGGAGGCTTCCTCATTTATAATTGTATTATAGCCATCAGGAAGAGTTTTAATGAAGTGATGAGCATGAGCAGCTCTTGCTGCTTGCATAACCTCTTCTTCCGTAGCACTTTCCCGCCCGTAAGCTATATTCTCCATGATAGTACCGTTAAATAGCCAGGTATCTTGAAGCACCATGCCGAACATACTGCGTAAGGCACCACGCTTGATATCTCTGATATCAACTCCATCTATCGTGATTTTACCAGCATTTAGTTCATAGAAACGCATCAGTAGATTAACCAGTGTCGTTTTACCCGCACCAGTTGGCCCAACGATAGCGATTGTCTGTCCCTGTCTGACATCAATATTCATGTTTCTAATTAGGGGTTCTTCTTCTTTATAGCTGAAATCTACGTTTTCAAATCTTACCTCTCCCTTAGGGAAGGCGATAACTTTGGCTTCAGCTCGATCCGGTAATTCTTCAACCTCATCCAGAAGTTCAAAGACACGCTCTGCAGAGGCTACAGTTGATTGAATAATATTAGCTATATTGGCAGTCTGAACAATTGGCATAGTGAATTGTCTGGAATACTGAATAAATGCTAGAATATCTCCAATAGTAATGATACCCCTGGTTGCAAATATACCCCCGACGACACAGATAATAACATAGCCCAGATTGCTGACGAATCTCATTAAAGGCATTATTACGCCTGATATAAACTGTGCTTTATAGCCGGCAGTATAGAGTTTTGCATTAATCGTATTAAAGGTTTCGATCGAATCACCCTCACGGCCAAAGGCCTTAACAACTTTGTGCCCGGTATACATTTCTTCAACATGCCCATTAAGTTCACCCAGTGATTTTTGCTGAGCGGCAAAGTGTCTTTGAGAGTGTTTGGCAATATTCATAGTTACCAGAACATAAAGAGGTAAGGTTAATATAACAATAAGCGTTAATAGAGGGCTAATGGATAGCATCAAAATCACAACACCAATAATTGTTACAGTAGAAGTAATCAGCTGGGTAAGACTTTGCTGGAGCGTGGTTGAGATATTATCAAAGTCGTTGGTAACACGGCTCAAAATTTCGCCATGTGTTCTGGCATCAAAGAACTTAAGAGGCAAGCGTGAAAGCTTTTCGTCAACTTGCTTACGCATATTATAAACCGTTTTTTGGGCAACTCCAGCCATAATATATTGTTGCAGATAACTGAATGCCGAACTAATAAAATATAATCCTAAAAGAATCAATACTATCCGACCAATATACGTGAAGTCCATGGTTGGAACAGGCTGATGCATCTTCAGCGCCATCATTTTGGTGCCAAAGCCTTCTGCTATTTTTGTCACCGCCTTACCCATGATTTTGGGGCCAAGAATACTAAAAATTGTGCTTAAAATTGCAAATATAAACACGGCAATAAATTTAATTCTCTGCGGCTTTAAATATCTCAGTAACCTGAAAAGTGTCCCCTTAAAATCCTTGGCCTTTACTACCGGTTTTCCGAGGGATCCTGCCGGTCCCCCTGATCTTCCACCAAAACCATTTTTGGATTTATCAACTTTACGTTCTTCACTCAAGCTAATTCCTCCTCTGAAAGCTGCGAAGCTACAATCTCACGATATACCTTACAGGTATTTAACAGTTCTTGATGCGTTCCAATGCCAGAAATCTGTCCGTCATCCAAGACAATAATTCTATCTGCATCCCAAACTGTTGAAACACTTTGAGCAATAATAATAACCGTAGCATCTGCAACTTCAGACTTAAGAGCCGCCCGTAGTTTGGCGTCCGTTTTAAAATCCAGGGCGGAAAAACTATCGTCAAAAATATAAATCTTGGATTTTCTGATTAAAGCACGAGCAATCGAGAGACGCTGCTTCTGTCCTCCGGAAACATTAGTTCCCCCTTGGGTAATAGGATGTTCAAAACCTGCTTCCATCTCTAAGACAAACTCCGTTGCTTGGGCAACCTGTGCCGCATGCATAATCTCTTCCAGAGTAGCATCTTCTTTGCCGTATTTTATATTTTCGGCAATAGTACCCGAAAAAAGTACTGTTTTTTGGGGAACATAACCTATCTTAGCCCGAAGCGTTTTCTGACTCATTTCCCGAACATCGACTCCATCAACTAAAACACTGCCACTTTCAACATCGTAGAAACGGGTAATTAGATTAATCAACGTGGATTTACCTGAACCAGTCCCTCCAATAATTGCTGTCAGTTCACCGGGTTTTGCGCTGAAAGATATATTCTTAAGAGCGGGTTGGTCTGCGCCAGGGTAGCAAAAGGAAACTTCCTTAAATTCAACAGTACCTTTCTCACTATCAGCTATTTTTGACTTTTCGGGATCAATAATGTCGAGGTCTATTTCAAGTACTTCATTGATTCTTACTGCCGAAACCTGAGCACGAGGTACCATAATAAACAACATTACCAGCATGAGTAAGGAAAATAATATTTGAGTAGCATATTGAATAAAAGCTAAAAGTGAGCCGATCTGCATAGTTCCATCTTCTATTCTAAGAGCGCCAAACCAAATAAGCGCCACAGTTGTTAAGTTCATAATCAGCATCATGCCCGGCATTAATACGGCCATGATGATATTGATCTGAATTGCGTTGTTCATAAGGTCCCTGTTGGCATCATCAAAGCGCACTCTTTCTTTTTCAATGCGATTAAAAGCACGTACGACTCTAATACCTGTAAGATTTTCTCGTAAAACAAGGTTTAATTTATCTATCTTTTCCTGCATTACCTTAAACAGGGGTAAGCCCCTTTTTAAGGTAACACCAATGATGCAAAAAAGGATTGGAATTACAACCACAAGTACCCAGGCTAACGATGTGTCCTGTCGCAAGGCCATAATAACTCCGCCAATACAAGTTAAAGGCGCAACAATCATCATACTGAGAATTAAAACTGATACTTGCTGAATTTGAGTTACATCATTGGTCGTTCTTGTAATCAGTGTGGCAGTCCCAAATTTGTCAAACTCATGCAAGGAAAAACTTTCAACTTTAGCAAAAATCTTTTCACGCAATATTTTGCCAAAGCCAACGGCTGTTTTTGAGGAAAGATAGGTGGCTACAATTGCGCATAAAGTTACTCCTGCTGCAATGAGTAACATAAAACCACCAATTTTAAGAATGTAATTAATATCTTCATTCACTAAACCTATATCAACAATATCCGCCATAAGGGTCGGTAAATAGAGGTCCAAAAGAACTTGCATAAACAGAAGTATAATCACTCCCGCTATATGTCCTGTGTATTGTTTTAGAAATCTAATTAATTTAACCACAGTTTTCTCCTCGTAATCTATCGTTAAAGGTTACTTATCAGAGTCACTCAAGAGTTTTTTAAGAGTATTAAGACCTTTATAAATAGTATTAAGGTCTTCTGAGGTACCTTGATTCATTATGTTTTCTATTCTTTCCTTAAATCTCTTCCGAAAGTGTTGATGCGCTTCCTTAAAGTGAGGGGAAATACTTACATAAACAACTCTGCGATCCTCTTCACTTCGTTCTCTGGCCACTATTCCTTGTTTTTCAAGCCGGTCAACCATTCCCGATACCGTACTATTCGGTAAACTAAGCTTACTGCTGAGTTCGGTTATCTTGATCCGATTTTCCTTACTTATGATGCCAAGTACCATACCTTGCAGCACAGTAATACCTGAATTCTCAAATACTTTACCCATACTATGCTTAAAGAGGATCATTACTTCCTGAAAAAGGCTTGCTACTTTCGTGCTATTATTAAGGTTATCCATTTCTGCCTCTACCTCCATTCCCCAAATTATTTCGTTTAAGTTGTTTCGAAGGCGTATATTTCATATACGTATATTTCATCTATGAAATATATTACTCTATAAGTTTTCAGGAGTCAAACTATAAATTTAACAGCAAAAAGAAAAGGGGATACTTTAGGGCAGCTTAATATTCACCAGAGCCTGGCGAGAAGTTTATACTTTGTTTATAAGTTGTTTAGGGAAACTTAAGATCAATGGGGTAAGATATCAATAAGGAAGCTTCTTTGGAAACGCCCACAGCTGAATCCGATGGGATACTTCTACCCAACCACCTGCATTTGCTGTTTTCAAAGAGCTATGATGCCTGACTCTATACACAAAAAGGGAGGTAGAAAACGGGAGCCGCCTTCATCCCACGATTAAAACCGCGGGCTACCGGCTACATTTTCGCAAGTATGGAAGAAGCCAAAATGATATTAGCCATAATTGTAATATTTGCAATCTTTATGGCAAACTTCCTTTACGGAGTATGGATTACTCGTCGCTAGCAGAAAAGCAAGTAAGACAACGGACCCGCTGCAGTCGATTTTTTTTATACTTTGTTTAGAGACTGTTTAGAGACTGTTTAGAGAAAATCAATACCAATAGGCTAAAATATATATTGGAAGCTTCCAAAAATACACTAAAGGGGATGAATGGATTGAAATTTAAAAAGAAAACGGCCATGCTGGTAAGTTTTACGTTAGGAACCCTGTTAGTAGCGTCGACAGCACTGGCGGACATTGTCAACAAGAGTGGGTATGACCAGTTAAAGGATGCTCTTAAAGTGACTGCCGGGCAGTGCAGCGAGAAATTTGACAGTTTTACGATGGATATCTCAGCGGTGATAAAGGATAATGAGAAAACATTGATGACCGAAAACACAATTTCTAAATATGACAGAAGTAAGGATGCCTCGGAAAGTATTTCGTCCGGAGAAAGTATACGTGGAGATAAAAACAACTCTCACACATACTCGGACAAGACTTGCAATATACGAGTTTCAGAGGGTGATCCGACCTACTACGTAACGGAGTTTACTGAACAAAGAGATATAGGAGTATTTTTTTCTAATCCTTTTAAGGAAGAGTATGCCGATGATTTTGAAAAAATCGCGGACGCTGTCATCGGGGGACTGAAAGACCATGTGGTAGTCACGGAAAATTCCGATGGCAGTCTGGGGCTGGCAGGCTCTCTGACTGAGCTGCAAATACCGTCTTTAGTCAATGCTGTGGCTTCGTTACAGATGAAACAAAAGTTTAATGGCGATCAAAATAATCCGCCACGTCTTACCGAGGATATTTTTGTCAAGGAAGTAAAAGGTACAGCGAAAATTAACAAAGACGGCGTGATGGAGAACATCTTGGGGAGCGCAGTGCTGTCCGGTAAAGATGAGCAAGGAACGGTTCATGATATAACGGTTGAGATTTTGGCTACACTATCAGACATAAACTCCACAACAGTAAATAAACCCGATCTGACTGGCAAGAAAGTAGTTAAAAACATTGCCAGGAATGAAGGTCCAGGCTATGAAATCTCTAATCCGGAAAAATTTGTCGGCAAGTTTAAAAACGACATCCTGATCGAAAAAGACAACAAGTTTGTCAAAGTCGGCGAGAGGTGTATTGAGATCACGCAGTTTGATAATCAGACGGTCACGGGGCGATATTACGAGGTGTATAAGCCGGGATTTGAAGCATACGCCACCACGCAACGCGATTTCAAATTTAATGCCCAAAAGCCTGACGAGAAGAATTTTTCAGGTTTTGATTACACTACGGAATCCGGGAGTAAGGGAAACTTATACTTTGAACAACGTGCCGGGAAAATACATTTAAGTGGCAACCCCCCTTTGCCTGCAAGTGATTTGGGCGATTTAATCTTTGATTATAATTTCAGTCCGGATCTGGAGTAAGATTATTAATAGAAGTAAATCAATAAGTAGATGGATCACTGCCGGGTATATTCCCGGCAGTCGCCTTAAATTTCAGGGAGGCATGAGATGGAAAAAATTATCGAGCTTAAGAACCTGACCAAATTATTCAAAAATGGACGGGGGATTAAGGATATTAGTCTGGACATCTTTCAAGGAGATATCTTTGGTTTTCTCGGTCCGAACGGAGCAGGGAAAACAACGGCCATGAAAATTATGACCGGACTGATGCGACCGGATTATGGGGATGTGAAAATCCTTGGCTATAGTGTGACGGAAGAGTATGAATTGGCAATGGCCAAGGTTGGCTGTCTGATCGAAATCGCAGAGTCTTACGCTTATCTTACGGCCTTTGATAATCTGAAGCAGTCGGCCAGGTACTACCCTGATGTGGATCACAAAAGGATTGATGAGGTCCTGGAGCTAACGGGAATGCTCAAATATAAAAATGAAAAGCCCAAAAAGTTTTCGCTTGGGATGAAGCAGCGCCTGGGTCTGGCAGCAGCGATATTATCCCGGCCTAAGGTCGTTATTCTTGATGAACCGCTGAATGGTCTGGATGTCGAGGGAATGATCCATATTCGCAAGCTGATTCAAAATTTAGCAGAACAGGAAAAGACCACGTTTTTCATATCCAGTCATTTGATCCATGATGTAGAGTTAACCTGCAACCGCATCGGGGTAATCTATAATGGAAAAATACTGAATGTTGATAGTACACAAAATATTTTGAGCAACTACGCGACACTGGAGAATTACTTTGTAAGTGAGGTAGAGAGAAATGGCCGTGTTTCAAGCTGCGCTGGTGAATGAAATTGAGAAACTCTATAAAAAGAAAAAGGCCTTAGTGGCCGTTTTGCTTTCTCTTGCCGTGATTGTTATCGGGCAATTGGCTATAGTTGGGGTGAGAAGTGGTTTTGGTCTGCGCGGGGCGGGAAGTGTGGAGTTTCCCTTACTCGTATTGGCGGTGGTTGTCAACAGCATCCTGCCGCTTTTTACGGCCTTAGTCGCCATTGATAGTTTCTCAGGGGAGTTTTCTCAGAATAGTATGCGCATCACCTTAACTCGACCGGTGAGCCGTTTAAAGATCTTTTCCGCTAAGATCGCGGCTGTTATTATTTTCATCTTGGCCACGCTTTTATTATTACTGATTTTGTCATTATTGGCCGGGTTTATCTTTAATACTAATTCAGCAAGCTTGGGTTCCTTGGTCAGGATGGTGATCTCCTATTTCGTCAGCTTGTTCCCGATGATTGTTTTGGCTTTAGGTATTGTCCTTTTAGCGAATCTTTTAAAGAGTGGGATATCCGTTTTTTTCGTATCCGTCCTGGTATTTATTTTCTTAAGTGTCCTCGGGGTGGTCTTTTCGCAGTATTCCAGCTTATTGATAACGACGCAACTTAACTGGTTTAATTTATTTCTGGTAAACTCTTTTCCACTTGAAAAAGTTGTGAGGCAATTTCTGCTCATGCTGGGATCTGGTATAATGTTATTTACAGCAGGGTTTTACCTATTTGATAAAAAGGAATTCTAAGGGTGACGTTATGAACCTCAAAAAACGTTTGATTTTAGCCAATGCCTCAACAGTGATTATCCCTATGTTGATTACTGTGCTTATCGCTTTGGCTTCTCTTTATGTTTTCGGCAAATTGTTGGGTATGGATCTGTCATTCGAAAATTATCAAAAGCTATCCCAAATCAAGTTTGAGCTCCTGTATAGTGAAAGGAATATTTTGCATCACACTCCGGAGGTTATAGAGGAAGAAAGCTTTCAAAAGCATCTCCAGGAACAACTCGCCGAAATTAATGGGGAGCTTATATTGATTAAGGATGAAGAGGTTATTTACTCGTCGCGCAATTTCAGTAAGATAGATGTGGCCAAGTCTTTGGAAGCAGGAAAGATGAAGGTGGGAAGAGAACCTGTCCTCATCGGAGAAGTATCATATACTATTCAATTGATTGAGCTTAGGTTAAAGGATGGCACTCCGGGGAAAGTGCTGCTCCTGGCGCCGATGGGTCGCTCGGTAACAAATTTAACAGTTTTTCTGGTGTTAATCGGTGTTTCTTTTCTCCTGGCCTTTCTGGTGACAAATATCGTTATTTCCTATCAATTTTCGCGTAGTATTTTACAGCCGCTTCATAATTTACAAACTGCGGCTGCGGAAATTAGCCGAGGAAATCTTGATCACCCTATTGTTGAAGAAGGAGATCAAGAGATTCAAGCGTTGTGCCGTGATCTTGAACTAATGCGCCTCAAGCTAAAAGACTCCGTGCACACACAACTGAAGTATGAAGATAATCGTAAAATGCTTATTTCCAGTATTTCGCATGACTTAAAAACACCTGTGACCTCAATTAAGGGCTACATAGAGGGGATCCTGGACGGAATAGCGGATACTCCTGACAAAAAGAAGCGCTATTTAGAAACCATAGCTTTAAAGGCTTACCAAGTCGACCAAATGATTGATGACTTACTCCTTTATGCCAAACTGGATTTAAAGCAGCTTCCCTACGAGTTTGAGAAAACCGACCTTGAGGAGTATCTTTTGCTCTGTTTATTAGAGAGTGAATCAGAATTGGACAGCAGTCGGATCAAGATCTCGCTTCATAATGAGTTGGTTCAAAAACAACATGTCTTGTTGGATCGGGAGAGAATGAAACGAGTGATTATGAATATTCTGGATAATTCTCGCAAATACATGGATAAAGATCAGGGCGAAATTAAAATTCATTTAAGAGAAACATCAACCAGTCTAATTATTGAACTGCGTGACAACGGTTCGGGGATCAACGAAGGGGATTTACCGCACATTTTTGATCGCTTCTACCGTTCAGATGCGGCTCGCAGTAAAGGCAGCGGTCTGGGGCTGGCGATAGCAAAGCAAATCATAGAAGGTCATAATGGTAGAGTATGGGCTGTTAGTCACGGGGAGGAGGGGACCAGTATCATGATCTCGTTAAGTAAAGCATGATAACTGGTCAAAGAAATGAAAAAGAAGATCTTGATTATTGAAGATGATCTCAGCATTGCTGAATTACAGAAAGACTATCTTGCAGTCGCCGGTTTCGATGTTAACGTGTGCGCTAACGGCCTGGAGGGCTTAAAAATACTTCAGGAAAACGAAGTTGACCTTCTTATTTTAGATATCATGCTCCCGGGGATAGATGGGTTAGAAATCCTGCAATGCATGAAGGAAGACAAAGATATTCCGGTGCTCTTAGTTTCAGCCAAAAAGGAAGAAATTGATAAGATAAAGGGACTAAGCCTGGGTGCCGATGATTACATTACAAAACCCTTTAGTCCAGGCGAACTGGTCGCCAGGGTAAAAACTCATCTGGAGAATTATGAGAGGCTAAAACAGCGCTTTGGCGAAGGGGCTAAGAAGGGGAACGTCTTGACAATCCGTGGCCTTAAAATAGAAAAAGACTCCCATCGAGTCTTTGTGCGTGGGCAGGAAGTAAGTTTGGCACAGAAAGAATTTGGCTTACTCTTGTACTTAGCCCAAAATCCGAACAGAGTCTTCGGGCGTGAGGAATTATTCGAACGAGTCTGGGGGCTGGACGCTTTAGGAGACTCCGCCACCGTTACTGTACATATCGCTCGACTGCGCGAGAAAATCGAAAGTGAACCATCTAATCCCCAATACGTAGAAACGGTTTGGGGAGCAGGGTATCGCTTTAGGGTATAGCTTGCTTTATGCTAATTATAATTATAAAAAGCCAAATCCATAATAACTCCCCAATGATTTTACCCGCACATTTCCTGACGGGTGTGGAAATAATCAATCATCCCTCAATGGATAATTATATGTACATAACTTATAAACAAAGTATAACCTATTCGCTGCATATCTTCTGTGAAACATGAAAATGCCCCATGAAAATCCATGGGGCATCACAGCGCTTAGCAGCATAGGAGTAATTGTTCTCGCTATACAGAATAAAGCAATTAACTCAGGAATCTACATCGCCTTTTCCAAAATTTCAGCAATATCTAAAGCCTTGATCTGCTCACCGGCTTCACGTGCGGCAATTCCGTCAGCAATCATCGTGAGGCAGAACGGGCAAGCAGTACCGACCATATCAACATTGATCGCGATAGCTTCGTCCGTACGCATTTCATTAATACGCTGCCCTTCGTTTTCTTCAAGCCACATCCGACCGCCACCGGCACCACAGCAGAAACTCTTCGTACCTGTATGGGCCATTTCCCTAATTTCTAAGCCCACAGTCTTGAGCAATTCACGTGGTTGAGCGTAAATCTCATTATAGCGACCCAAATAACAAGAATCGTGGTAAGTGACCGATTTCCCGCCGCTTTGAGAGAGCTTAAGCTTGCCTGATTTGACTAGATCGGAAAGGAATACCGCATGGTGAATAACTTCAAAATCTCCGCCCAACTGTGGATACTCATTCTTCAGGAAATTAAAACAGTGCGGACATTGAGCAATGATCTTCTTGACTCCATAGCCTTTCATGACTTCGATGTTTTCTGTAGCCAAGGTGTAGAATAAATATTCATTCCCTAATTTACGAGCAGAGTCGCCGCAGCATTTCTCTTCATTTCCCAAGATAGCGAAATGAACTCCTGCCGCTTGGAGCAGCTTAACCAGGGCAGCGGAGACTTTTTGATTGCGTGCATCGAAGGAGCCTGAACAGCCGGGCCAATACAAATACTCTGCCTCAGGATCTTCTTCGAAGGTTTTAACGCCAAGGGACGTCAGGAAATCGGCACGAGTGCTCCAACCAATACCCCATGGGTTACCGTTATTCTCCATGTTTTTGAAGGCCAATTGAGCTTCCGAAGGGAACCTGGTTTCCATAAGCACCAGATTGCGGCGCATATCAATAGTCTTATCGACATGTTCCACAAAAATAGGACATTGTTGTTCACATGAACGGCACGTCGTACAAGCCCAAAGGTCTTCTTCTTCAATCACTTCGCCGATAAGCGCCCGACCGGTCCACTCTTCAGCTTCGCTTGCCGCAGCAGCTTCAGTATCAGCATCCGCATCCGCAACCTGAATATTTCTTGGCAATTTTCCTTCAGCAACTGCAAGAGCTGTTTCCTGCATAAGAACCTTCATGTCCTGAATAATTCTTTTTGGGCTGAGATGCTTGCCACTCAAGTAGGCAGGACAGTTATTCTGACATCGTCCACAACGAACGCAGGCGTCCGAATTAAACCATGTTTTCCAGGAAAACTCCCGCACTTGGCTTTTCCCAAAAGTTTCGAGACTCTCATCTTCAAAGTCAATCGGCTCGGGAATCCCAATCGGTCCACGTTTGCGCATGAATTGATTGGCCAAACCAAGAAAGATGTGGAAAAATTTGGAATATGGAATATAAGCAATAAAGCCCATCGCGACCAACATATGGAACCACCAGAGAAAAGCATGCAGTGACAAAATTTGCGCTTCATTAAAATTAGCCGTAAGAAAAGCTGCTATCCACTGCCCAACAAAAGTAAACCCAGCCCACGGATCCGGTATTGAAGCAATCCGCGCGCCTTGAATAAGAAAGCCGGTAAATAAGATCGTAAATAAGAGAGCAAGGGCAATACCATCCTCCGGTTTATTATCTAAACAATCCGGTTTGAGGATATAACGCCTATAGGCTGCAACCAAAATCGCAATCAAAGCAAGGAGTCCGAAGATACTCGTTGTTAACTTAATAAAAAGATAAAGATAGCCATTAAAAATGTGTATCCCAAGATCCATGTCTAAAACAATTATTGCTGTTGCAAAAAAGAAAAATACAAACCCTAAAAAAATTCCCAAGTGTATTAATCCGGGAAACTTCTCTTTGAGAATCCGCTTGTGGAATATGCCGTAAATTAACATGTCTACGATTCCTTGACCAACACTTTCAGTACGGTTTTCAGGTTGCCCTAATTTCCACAATTGTACGTGTTTATATATACCATAACCACAGATAACAAGCGCAATAATCATGGGTATATAAACCAGTTCCCTGGCCCCATGGATAGTATTCCAAAATAGAGGCCGCGTTGCGATTGTGTAATCCATTCGTTTTTCTCCTTGTCCTATTAGCGAAGCGCCTTTGGATGGCGCTTCGCTAAATGTTATTTATTATTCACTGACTAGTTTTTTGAACTCTTGGGTTAAGATGGGTACAACTTCAAAAAGGTCACCAACAATACCATAATCTGCGACATTAAAAATATTTGCTTCGGGGTCTTTGTTAATAGCAACAATAAACTTTGATGATCCCATGCCGGCGAGATGTTGGATTGCTCCGGAAATTCCGCAAGCAATATAAAGAGTTGGCGCAACCGTTTTTCCGGTTTGCCCAACCTGGAACTTCTGCTCTTTCCACCCGGAATCTACTGCAGCCCGTGAAGCTCCAACTGCTGCGCCGACGACATCGGCAAGCTCTTCCAAAATTACATAATTTTCCGGGCCCTTCATGCCGCGTCCGCCGGAGACAATAATGTTAGCTTCTGTAAGGTCTGGACGCGCCGAAGCGGCAATAACAACTTCCTTAACAACAGCACGGAGGTCAGCGGCATCGATATCCGCAGTTTCCTTGACAACTTCTGCCTGGCGAGAAGCATCAGGTGCCTCTGCAGCGAAGGTATTGGGTCGAATCGTGGCCAGAATCGGCCGAACACTCGAGGAAACATGAGCGAAAGCTTTACCTGCATAAATAGGACGTTTGAAATTCACGAAGTTATTCGGGTCCATTTCCATTCCCGTGCAATCTGAGGCTAAACCGACGCCCAGACGATGAGCTAATCGTGGAGCAAGATCTTTTCCGATGGCCGTATTACCTATCAATACTACCTGCGGCTCTTCTTTACGGATAAGTTTGTTAAGCACAGAAGTAAAAGCACCGGTCGAATATTCAGCTAATTTCTCATCATCAATGAGGATGACTTTGTCCGCTCCGGAAGCGGCAACAGTCGCTGCGAGTCCTTCAATACCCTTACCAAGTACAACGGCTACCAAGTTTTCGCCTGTTTCATTGGCTAACTTTCGCCCTTGGCTGAGAAGTTCTAAGGATACTTTACGAATCTGTAAGTCACGTTGCTCGACAATAATAAAAATCCCTTTTGCCATTTCTCTAATTCCTCCTTTTACAAAACCTTAGCTTCTTCACGCAAGAGACGTGCAAGTTCCTGAGCAGCTTGTGCAGCTTCACCGGGAATTACCTGCCCAGCTTTGCGAGCAGTAGGTAAACTAAATTTATCCACGTTCATTTTCGGAGCTATATCACCGAATCCAAGATCAGCAAGCTTCATAGTTTTTAACGGTTTTTTCTTGGCTTTCATAATTCCCGCAACAGAAGGATAACGAGGTTCATTTAGACCTTTTTGGGCAGTTATAACAACCGGTAAGCCGACTTCAATAACCTCTGTTCCGCCGTCAATTTCACGGGTCACAGTCGCTTGGGTTCCATTAACGTCAAGTTTAAGAACACTGCTGACCGAAGGAATATTTAAGCTTTCTGCTATACGAACAGCGACTTGACTGGACCCATCGTCAATTGCAATACGGCCTGCCAGGATAATGTCATACGGTATATCGGAAACCGCTTTAGCCAGGACCTCAGCATTGTTCCATTCATCAGAATTATCCAGTGCCGGATCACTAACAAGGACGCCTTTATCAGCCCCCATCGCCAAGGCGGTGCGTATGGCTTCTTGAGCACGTGCCCCCCCCAAACTGACAACAGTAACTTCGCCGCCTAATTTTTCTTTCAGTTTAAGCCCCTCTTCGATAGCGAATTCATCGTATGGGTTGATAATCAAATTCACCCCATTGGCGTCAATTTTACCGCTACCATCCAGTACAATTTTAGCCTCGGTATCAAATGTTTGTTTGATAAAAACTACGATGTTCATGCTTTCTCCTCCTAACTTTTCCTAGTCTGCTCAAAAGACATTTAATGAGAAAATCTATCTTGGACACCTCCCTGAAAACCAAGGAATTGGTATCTCCATGTAACCAGCCCATAAATCAGCTAGCTGCAGATAGCTACCAGTTCTGCACCTGGAACAGCTTTAAGAAGTTCCCTTGGAGCATCGTAGCCCTCAATATGACGGCCCAGGTAGCAAAGATCATGAAATTCGACTTTTTTCGTCAGTTATCCTGCTATGAAAAGCTTGCTTCCTTAACGAAGGGAACGTTTCTCCTGCCCCCCTGACCAAGGGTTACCGTTCGCCTGAAAGCCTCCCACTTTTGGACAACTTATCCTACATAAGACTAACATTAAATTCTTATTGAGTCAATATTCATAATTAGAAAATATCGTAAAGCAGACTTAATTTTCGATAAATTTCATTGGCATATTATGTCATAATTGCTAATTATATTTTCCCCTGCAGCAACCGGCTTTTTTGGTGTAAATCAATTAGTTAGGATTAGGAATTTAAGAATGCAGCCGATAGCTATAAGAGCGGAGAAAACAAACGTGCATCGGATTCTTTAATACGGTTTGATAACGGACGCAATTTGTACTCTTCCAACTTAAGTTCTTTACTGTCGGCAAGATCTTGATGGGAGTCTTGTTCCGGGCGAAGTGCAAATGCACAATCATCTTATTCTTGGGTCAACTATTTTTCCTTGGTACATCTCCTTATGGTTAATGCTTATTTCGAACATGCCTGCCAGCCTTTTTATATAAGGAGCCTCTTTGAAGTTCACAATGGATATAGCTGTACCGCTTTCTCCAGCCCTGCCTGTTCTTCCCACCCGATGAAGATAAAGCCCCGGATCTTCAGGTAGATCGAGATTAAAGATATGGGTGATCCCTTTGATATCCAGCCCTCTGGCAGCCAGGTCCGAAGCCACCAGCAAGCTTATCTTTCCACTTTTAAATTTATCCATCGCTTTCCTGCGGTTAATCTTGCTCGCCCCTCCGTAGATACCTTCTGCTTCCAAGCCGTGAAATTTAAGTTTTTCCACCGTTTTTTCAATTTCTTCACTTTTATTAATAAAGATTACCGCCCGTGGGGGGATAATCATCCGAACCAGCTTTCTGAGAACTTCAATTTTATCTCTTTGTTCAGCTAAAAAATACATATGCGAAATGGTCGTGGCAATCATGATCTTATCCGTAACCCGAACAACTTCCGGATTTTTTAAGAGTTCCGAAGCCTGTTGCAAGGTAACTGGGGGTAAGGTTGCCGAAAATAATAAAAGCTGTGTCCTACTTAATGTTGTCTTGATAACCGCCTTAACAGTCTGTGAATTATTTTCATCAAGTAAACGATCCGCCTCATCAAGAACCATCGTCTTGATTGTTTGTGATGAGATTTTCTTCTTTTGGATGAGCTCAAGGATTCGACCGCTGGAACCCACAATAATATGCGGTTTTTCCTTTAGTTTTTCTATTTGCCGCGTGATATTTACATTCCCTATGATTGCCGCCGATGTAACTGCTAAACCAGAATTACAAGCCAAAATTTCAATTACTCGTTGAATCTGGATAGCCAGTTCATGCGTCGGAGTAAGAATCATAGCTTGCGTTTCTCTCTTCAAAGTATCAATCTTCTGAAAAATCGGGAGAAGATAGGCCAGTGTTTTACCAGTACCCGATTCCGATTGCCCCACAACATCCCGAGTTTCCAGGATAAAAGGGATCGTTTGTACTTGGATCGCTGTAGGCTCCACGATACCTTCCCGTTTCAAAGCTGCAACTAAAGATTCGTCGAGTCCGAATTGGTCAAATGCTGTTTGCATTGCTTATCTCCATCCTTCTCCCAAACTCATTCTTTCCAAAACTCAAATTTCAATTTTGCTTCGGTTGGATCTTCCCAAATCAAATAAGCTGAGAATGTTTTGCCGGATTTAGATTTAAAGCCTTTAATCAGTGGAGTTTTCCCTTTCTTCAGAAGGCTTTTTATCTGATTCGGAGAAAGCGACTTTCCACAAATTGGAGTTTTCCATATTACAAAGCGGCATCCTTCCCGCCAATTACCGCAGCCAAACCCCTTCTGCCCTTCGATCACCTCTCCGCCGCACTTAGGACAGGTCCCCAACACTTTAACCTGTTCCTCTGAGGCAGTATCCTGTGTCTGATCACCATTCTCGCCCGCTTTTTTGACCGGCTTCTTCTTGTTAGTTGATCCTTGAGCTTTTTTTGAAGGTGCCTGAGCTAAAGGGGTTTTACCGTGGTTGTGTTCAAAGGACCGTAGTTCCCCAATTATCCGACCAATGGCCTCCTCTACGTCCGCCATATATTGTTCGATCGTCAATTCTCCTTTTTCGACTTTAGAAAGATTAAACTCCATCTGGCCTGTCATTTCCGCACTGATCAGGAGTTGGGCCTGAGGGAGCTTTTCCTTGATCAGACGAATGAGTTCAGAGCCTTTCGCTGTGGGTTTCAGGGTCCTTTGCTCCTGAAGGATGTACCCCCTGTCTATAAGACTTTCGATAATAGCCGGTCGGGTCGCCACCGTGCCCAACCCTTTCCCTTTCAATTGTTGGCGCAGCAGCTCATCATCAATCTGTTTGCCTGCGCCTTCCATGGCTTTCAGAAGGTCTCCCTGGGTAAAGCGCTTGGGTGGTTTGGTGGCCTTTTCTTCGCAAAAAACACGCTCCGTCCGCACATTCTCTCCCTTACTCAAGGGCGGAAGAACTGCGTTCTCCTCATCTGCCTGCTCACGGTCATCCTTCTTCCTGGTTTTACGGACAACCCCATCCTCAGTTTCATCCTGGCCGTACACTATCTTCCAGCCTGGACTCAGCAGGACCTTACCTTTTGTGCGAAAGGATTCACCCTCAATCTCAGTGACCACATCGGTCTGGTGATACCGAGCAGGAGGAAACCAAACGGCCAGGAAACGGCGAACGATCAAGTCATATAGTTTCTGTTCCTCACTCGTTAGTCTCTCAATAGCGACTTTCTCTGTGGTCGGAATGATAGCATGATGGGCAGTGATCGTATTGATCACGCGTTTACCTTTAGGCACCCCCAATAGACCTGCTTCATCCACCAGATTCGTGTAGGGTTCTTGACGAACTGCCTGCAGATGTTCAGGCAGCTTCGGCGCAAGATCCTCCGCTAAGTAGGCACAATCAGTACGAGGATAGGTAATCGCCTTTTTCTCATAGAGAGACTGGGCCAATTGGAGAACTTTTTCCGCGCTCAACCCGTGTTTTTTGGAGGCTGCTATCGTCAGAGAGGTCAAATCAAAAAGTAGCGGGGCTGGTTCCTGCACATCTTTTTGCTCCATTTTTGTGATTATTCCTGATTTACCCTGCGTTTTCCCCACGATAGCTTCGGCGTCTTGCCTACTCGTAATCCGTTTAGATTCTTCACCGGGATCAAACCACTTCCCTGGATATTCTCCCGTGGTTGTCCAAAACTCAGCCCGCACTTCAAAGTAAGGTTGGGCAACAAAACGTTCAATCTCCCATTCTCTCTCTGCAATCAGAGCCAGGGTCGGGGTCTGCACCCTCCCAATCGAAATGACATTAGGCTTTTTTCGGACAGCATCAAAGCTCCCAAACAAGGCTGTAAACCCTTCCGTCAGATTCATGCCGAAATCCCAGTCCGCAAATGCTCGTCCGTGCCCTGCTGCCGCCAGTCCAGCCACTGATTCTGCAGAACGAAGACACTTCAAACCTTCCCGTATCGCCGCGGTTGTCAATGAGGAAATCCACAGCCTGGACAAGGGTTTACTGCACTTGGCAGCGTCCCAAACTTCCTGAAAAAGTAACTGTCCTTCACGATCAGCGTCCGTTCCACAAATAACTTCTTCGATTTCCGTTGACTTTAACCAGCGTTGAATCACTTGATATTGTTTAAGCGCCCCGGATTTAACCACCCGGCGAAATACGTTTAAGCCGGGTAAAACCGGCAAACGGTTTAAACTCCAACGCTTCCCCACCCGCTCAAGGTCCATATACGCTTCCGGGCGCTCCAGCTCTAAAAGGTGGCCGTAGCACCATGTGATCACATATTGCTCATTTTCCAGGTACCCGTCCTTTTTACCCCGAACTCCTAAGGCCGCGCCATATTCACGAGCTTGAGACGGCTTTTCAGCTACTATAAGTGTCTTTCCCATGCCTTGGCCTCCATTTTTCTCAATTTCGCAGTAGACCGGCGCGTACTTTTCCACCTGGAATAATAACTATGGATCAGTACTTAACTACGATAATTCGATCGGAGTTTGCATATATATGAATACCTATATAATAAAACAAGGGGGTATTTCTTATGTTATCAAATGAAGAGTATATTCGACAATCCCTTGAACTTAACCTTTTCTTTATGCGGATCATGAAAGAACATGCTTTTTTCCTGGAAGCGGCCTTCAGTCCCAAGGATCAATCCCTGGCCCAGCAGGCCGATGCCCTTAGGTGTGAATTGACTACGTTACTCGCGGAAACCATAATGCTTGCCGATGGGGTTATCAGTCCTGAAGTTTTTTCCTCAGGGGAAATAGTAACAAATTTCACCTGTGATGCCGAACGAGCTACAGAATTCTATACCGGCATCCAGCTTGACACGGAACTGACTAATATGGAACTCTCTTTAGATAGAAATCCAGCCCCAAGCTCCTTGTTAGTCGATCAGATATCAGCCCTGAACCAAAAGGCGATAACGGCAGTGACCGTCTTGGCTGACTACAAATCCCAGCTCCTTCAAGACATCTTAAGCTGCAAAATTTTTACGTTTAATTACCCCTTGCTGGTCAGACATATTCTGCGGGAAGCGCATTTATATTTAAAGACACTGCATCAGTTACAAACCCGCCAAGAAGTAAATATCATCGAGGATATCATCGCGCAAGAGAAATTTTGGAATCGTCAAATGGCTGAACATGCAAAATTTATCAGAGGTTTGTTAGACCCCACTGAAGATGCCCTTTTTGATACGGCCAACCGTTACGGGAAAGTATTCGATGCGCTCTCTGAGCAGGCCATGACAATGACAGAACAGACGACTATCTTACCACAACTCAGCAGTAAAACCTACAAGGCTACAGTTGGTCTCAGAGATTTTAAGAGAGCGGGTACTGAAGGTTTAATCCAATGTAAAATTAAAGCAATTATCGTGCCCTTGTTAGGGGATCATGTACTCCGGGAAGCAAACCATTATCTGAGACTACTCCACAAGTTTAACAGACGGTTACAGTAACCCTCCGCCATATTATATTCAACAATCTGACATTTTATAGGCTGTGGACCTTATTCACAAGATTCACAAGAGTGCTGGCCCTCCAATGTTTAAGAATTTGATGAGCAAAATATTTAATGCGTTGGTAGAGAAGATTATAATATTCTCATCAACGCATATTTTTTATGATTCAACTATCCCCGGCTGTTTGTTCCACAAACAGGTTCAAATCTGCTCTGCTTGTCCGGGCAAGCCGATTCCTTGCTCCCGATAGATTTGTGAATTTTCGGCATATAAGACAGGCCCCAATTCGACTACTCTCAAAGACTCACCGGAAATTTCCTTTTTAACTTGAGCCGGTGCCCCGACAGCCACATGACGAGCCGGTATTTCACAGTTGTGCAGTACCAAACTCAACGCGGCAACCATCGCTTTTTCGCCAACGACAGCATTATCCAGGACTACGGAATTAATCCCGATAAAGCAACCCTTTTTAAGCGTACAACCGTGTACCACTGCCCCGTGCCCGACAAGCACATCAGATTCGATGATCGTTTTCCCGCCCGGCGCGACATGGATCACCACATTATCTTGAATACTGGCACGGGCCCCGATATGAATCGAGCCGTTATCACCACGGATTTGCGCCCCAAACCAAATGTTGGCCCCTGCTTCCACCTCTACATCGCCAATTATCGTAGCATTTGGCGCAATAAAAGCATCCGGATGAATTTTAGGCGTTTTTCCATTTAGTGTAACTATCATCTTTGCATATCATCCCTCTTACTTCATATAGTGCTTCGACTAGTGCTTCGACAAATTTTCTTTTTTCCTTGTTTGCTTATACAACTCATACCTTTGCCTCACGAGACAACACCCATGCCGAACAGACAACTGCAAAGGGCAAACCACTGTGGTTGATCCTCACTCTTTTCGTCCATTAACTTCGGCTTGCATAATTCTGCGATTCCTAAACCCAATTTTCGATAATTCACCAAGATAAATAAATAGCCCCTTGTTCCTAATTTCTTTTAGTATAGCATAACCCCTGAAGTTTCACACTCGATAAATTGGCCAAAAATTCAGCCTAAAAAGGTCCAAAATATAGTATAAATCCGTATGAACAATGATTATTATTAATGAACTGATTTTGCAGTAGAACTAGGCACGTTGAACATAGTTTCCTGTCCTGGTATCAATGATCAGCACATCCCCTTCATTAACAAAGAAAGGAACTTGTACCACCGCACCGGTTTCCAAAGTTGCGGGTTTTGAGCCGCCGGTCGCCGTATCCCCTTTTACGCCCGGTTCGGTAGCGGCAACGACAAGTTGGACAGTATTTGGCACATCGGCGCCGATAACCTGGGTATCAAAAAAGAGTACCCCTAAGGTCATATTTTCTTTCAGCCACTTAACCCCGTCCCCAATTTGCTCCGCCGTCAGAGATATTTGTTCATAAGTTTCCTTGTCCATAACTACGAAGTGTTCTCCGTCTTTATAAAGGTAATCCATATCCCGGCGCTCAACGTGGGCCTTCGCTACCTTTTCTCCGGCATTAAACTTCCGTTCTATAACTCCGCCCGTTTTCACGTTTTTCAACTTAGTGCGGACAAAGGCCGCCCCTTTACCCGGTTTAACATGTTGGAAATCAACCACCGAAAAAACATCACCGTCTATTTGTATTGTTACACCTGTCTTAAAATCGTTTGTAGATATCATAAATGCCTTTTTCCCCCTAATATTCTAGTCTGGTTTACTTCTCCCTTCTAATGTCAAATCCTTAGAAGGGCCTTTTGCTTCACTCAAGGATAATGAGTTCTTTTGGTGCTTGTGTCAAGACTTCGCAACCATTTTCGGTCACTAAAACAATGTCTTCAATCCTGACGCCGCCCCAATCCGGGATATAAATGCCCGGTTCAATAGTAATGACCATGTCCGGTTCAAGCACGCGCTCTTCCCGCATATTCAGGCTTGGTCCCTCATGAATATTCAACCCCACGGAGTGTCCCAAGCCATGTCCAAAGTAAGCGCCATAGCCGGCCTCTTCAATGATTTTCCGGGCTGCCGCATCTACTTCTTTTCCGGTTCGTCCCGGTGCGACCGCTGCAATCCCTGCCCGCTGGGCTGCCAGGACGACCTCATAAACTTCCCGGTGCTTGTCCTCCGGTTCGCCCAAAAACACTGTCCGTGTTATATCGGAGCAGTAGCCCTGATAGACTGCTCCGAAATCCATCATCAGGAACTCGCCTAACCGAATCTTCTTTGAACTGGCCGTGCCGTGGGGTAAGCCCGAACGGACGCCCGAAGCCACGATAAATTCAAAAGAACCTCCACTTGCCCCAGCCCGGCGCATGGAATATTCCAAGTCAATCCCAATCTCCTCTTCCGTCTGACCTATTTCAATCGACTTTAAGACGCTAGCAAAAGCGTCATCGGCAATTGCTACGGCCCTACGAAGTATCTTAATCTCCGTCTGATCCTTTACTGAGCGCAAATCATTAACAAGATTGGGTAGAGAATGAAGTTCCGCTTGTGGGAAGGCATTCTTTAGTTTCCCGAAGTTCTCATAGGTGACAAAGTCTCCTTCAAAGCCAACCCGCTGAGCTTGTCGCCCGGTTTCCGCTAACGATATAAAGTGGTTATATCCCGTCTTAATGATTTCAAATCCAGGAGCCTCACCTTTTGCCTGTTCTATGTAACGGAAATCCGTCAGCAGGAAGGCCTTTTCTGTGGTGATATACAGGGTTGCTTCCCCACCTGTAAACCCGCTCAGATACCGTCCATTCTCCGGGCGAATAACCACATAAGCATCAACTCTTTCTTTGTGCATCTGTTGACGCATTCGTTGTAACCGACTAATGATGCACCCCTCCTTTGCGAGATTCGAAGTTCGAGGTTCGTGGTTTGTGGTTTGTGGTTTGTGGTCCATATTCCATGGTTTGCATATCGCACATCGTACTTCGCACATCGCATATTGAACATCAAATTTAGGCCTTTTCGCGTCGTTTTTGGTAAGCAATGGCATAACGCATCGCTAAAACATAACCGTCTGCTCCCAGGCCTGATACTTGTCCGATACAGACCGGGGCAATAACAGAATTGGCTCGAAATGCTTCACGCGCATGAATGTTTGAAAGATGAACCTCTATTGTCGGAACCCTTACCGCACTGATGGCATCACGAATTGCATAACTTGTATGCGTCCAAGCCCCTGGATTGAGAATTAAAAAATCATTCGGGGTTAAAGCTTGTATCCAATTCAGAAGCTCCCCCTCGTGATTCGTTTGCCGGCATTCCGCGTTAATCCCCGCCTGATTCGCTGTTGCTAACACTTCCTGATTAATCTCCGCCAAGGTACGCGACCCGTAATGTTCCGGTTCACGCAGTCCTAACAAGTTTAAATTAGGACCATGAAATATCCATATTCCAGTCAAATTATCACTTCCTCATTACACCCGAAATTTTATCACAATTTCATCCGCTAGCATAGTTTTTTTAAGTTCACGTTTAAGACTGTCTCAAACTTCAAACCTCCGTTGTCCGGAGGTTTTGCACTCAATGTTTATTAAACGGAAACGTCATACGCCAACGTGGTTGCTCAGGTTCCTGTACAAGCCCTTGAGACTGCTCCTGTACCGGTTGTGCTCCCTGACCATATTGAGAAGATGGCCGTTGGGGCACTTGCTGCGCTTGGATTTGGGCTTGCCCCGCCGGTTTAGCCTGCCCCACGGTAACCCCTTCACCGCTCATTAAACGAGGGGAGAGCACAACATTCAAATTACTGAGCATAATTTGCACTTCAGATGGTCCGCCTTCCCCTGCCGGCTGGTTTTTATGGATTTCGGTACGCGGCAGAATAAAGTGAATTTCGTGGGGAACTTTGGGTTCACCGATGCGTCGAAGACGAAAACGAACTCCCTCGACTTCCATTTCAACTTGATCAAGATACTCCCCTGCAAACTCTTGTCCATGATCCACACGGATTTCTGCATATTGGGCTTGCCCTTTTGTGGGTCCTTGGAAATCCGGAAGAACTATTTTCTGTCCGACTTGAAGCTTAAGTGGATCTACATAGGGGTTAACCTGTAGAAAATCATCACAAGTCCCTCCCCAGCGCTGTGCCAAGCTATAAAAAGAATCCCCGGGTTGAATGCAGTATTCCTTATCCACCATACACTCCTCCTCTCCTTAGCCTATGGAGAAAGGAGAATGTCTCGTTCCAATAATTACCTATTAACTTTACTCCCCCGTACAGAAATAAATCTGGAGAAGCGCTTCTCCGCCTTCGGCCTCCAAAACCACTTCCTGAAGATGAATGCTTCCCTCCTGTGTTTCCTCAAGTGCTTTGAGTGATGTGACAATTCCCTCCCAGTTGCCATGTAAATGAAAGCGAACTAAACCGTAATCCAAACTTGCTGCATTGCCAGTTTCTCGCCGCTCACCAAACCTTTCAACATTTAAGGCAACCACATCCACACCTTCTTTAACAAACGCAGCACGACACTGCTCTATAAGGTCAGGTAACTGGTCCATTGTGGGAATAGTGGCCGCCTTGGTATCCGTTTTGGTGTTTGTAGCACCCGTCTTCAATACATTTTGCCAATAGTTCTCTTCCTTTTGTAATGACCGCAATTGAAGGTAAGCCGGTTGCCAGAGCAACAGAAATCCCAAGACCGTAGCGAGCAAAAACGCCCCGGTTATTCCCTTCACCCTGCGCAGTGAGAGATGCTGAAATATAGGGATTGCAGAAGGTTTTTCCAAGTGTTTAATATTAATTTCACTTGAGAAATAAGCCATGGTTTATCCTCCCTCTCCCTAAGCACATGTCTAAGATGTACCCGGTTCCGTTCCAACCCGTCCACGTTTAGCACTTATTGAGAACTCGACGTTGTTTAGCGACGTTAATTTATAACTTGACAAGGCCGGTTGTTCCCAGCCCATAGTCCGCAGGGTGCGAATCAGGGTTTGAACACTTCCGGCATCCTTGGCCCTTCCGCGTAAGGACAGGCTGCCTTGCTTGTAAATCAACTGCTCAATCTTTAGCTCCGCCCCCGACAAGGCTTGCATGGCTTGAATTTGAGCCAGGCCATCTCCAATTCTCTCAGTGTGGATCTTTACCTTATTCCAGGCTGTTTCGAGATCTTCCTGATGTTTGGCCTGTGCCTCAATTCTGGTTCCTTGGCGAGAAAGCTGTTTAACCTCTTGTTTTAAAGGCAAGGCCATTTGATTAAGTGCAAGCCAAATTATAGTTCCGATCATAAAAAGAACGCATATGAATAACGCCATCCCCCGATACCTTCGTTGAACCGTCTGAGCATTATTCGGTTGACGCCAAAGATTAAGGCCAGGACGATGGGCGGAAATCCGTATACCATAACCAAACGCCGCCTCGTCCCACCCTTTATTTCTCTCAAAGACCTTTTGCCAGGAATCGGGGACGTTCCTTAGCTTAACCTGCTCTACCGCTGAGACATGATTTGACGTTAGCATTCCCTGCGCCAGGAACTCAGCCACTGAGTCCCCACTCCAAACCAAGCGTTTTAAATTAAGATCCGGTTGCTGTGTTCTGTAGTACAAAAGAAAACGCCGAATTTCGTTTTCCCATTCTTCCACCCGCTTGTTCAGAGAACGTACACTTTCCGGGACCGCTCCACGAAATAAGGCAATTTGAAAAGAGTCGTTTTCTCCCTGAAGGTAAAGGACATCTTCGTTCGGTTCAAATTCTAAGGATTGCCCTAAAATAGAAAAGGCAAAATCAACGCCGGTGACCTTAAACCCCGCTCGTCCAAAGATAAAAACATACCGATCAAGTAAACTCAGTCGTGTTGCCCCCAGTAAAATTTGCAGATCTTTGTGCTTTTCTTCGGATAGAACAAGAAAATCAAAGAGTAAATCCGATCTCGCAATGGAAATCTCTTCATCGACCAACAGAGATATTGCCGATTTCCTGTCCCGCTTAGGAATCCAAGGCAACGTATATGAACGAATAAATCCTTGTTGCAGAGGAATTGCCAAATACGCCTTCCGACTTTCACCAGGGTGCTGTGCCCCATAAGTCGATAAGATATCGATTAAAACATTTTCATCCCGCACATTTCCCTGTTCGATGACTCCAACCGGGATAGGAATGCGGTCAAACCTGACTGATGTAGAACTATGACCTTGCTTCCTAAAAGGATGGACCGAAAACCAAAAGGCCCGAATCTCACCGTCAGTTAATTCAAAGACCACTGACCTATTTCGCATAGGACCACCCCTTTAGCGAAGTTCGAGGTTCGAGATTCGAGGTACGATACCTTGATCGAGGCGCGAAGTGCGAGGTTCAGATACCTTAATGTAGTTCGCGGTCGTGATTCTTTCGTCTGTCGTTCGAATATCAATCCTCGAGTTGAGTTCCTTTAGCGAGGCACGAAGCGCGAAGTTCGAGGTTCGAATTCATGCATCAGGCCTTGTCATTCGTCATTCGTCATTCGTCGTACATCGTACATCGTACATCGTACATCGTGCATCGTGCTACGCTCCCCACCATAACGCGAAGATTGCTCCGAATGCAAGATAGGGCCCAAAGGGGATCTGTTGCCGAAAATGTTTTTGTCCCGTAAAAAAGAGAACAAGGCCGACAAGCGCTCCCACCAAACTTCCTATAAAAACAGCAAGAAATATTGAAGGAAACCCTAAGAAGACACCCAGTGCAGCAACCAGCTTTACATCCCCAAGTCCCATCCCTTGGGGATAAACTCGGGCAATACCCCAGAATAAACCTCCTGCGCCCAAGGCACTGAGCACGCTCTCCCATCCGCTCGGATTTCCCGGTATGAGAAAAGCTCCCAGGAGTCCAATTCCCAAAAGGGGAAGGGTAAGGACATCCGGCAAACGGAACGTATCCAGATCAATAAAGGATAAGGCGATTAGCACGGCGATAAAAACCAGGTTTAAGAGTAGTCTGAACGGGTGGGTCTCTGTCCTTAAGCTTAACGTTGCAGTAAAAAAGAAGAGCATCCCTGTAAGAAGTTCAACTGCCGGGTAACGCCATGAGATACGGGCCCGGCAGTTTAGACACTGCCCTTTCTGGATCAAAAAGCTGATAACTGGAATGAGTTCCCATGCCCGTAGAGTGTGTCCACAAGCAGGACAATGTGAACCGGGTGAAACTATGGATTCCCCTCGCGGGACACGATAAATGATCACATTCAGGAAACTGCCAATCAGGAGCCCTAATAGCCCAAGTGTTATACTCATCAAATACAATGCCGTGCACCCTTTTCAAGTTGTATTTCTACGCTTTAAGATTGGAGTTAAGTTGTTATCCTGGATGAATGCTAGTCTGCCGACGACCAAAGGACTTCATCTAAATCTTCATCATAAGCCTGAACTTCGGCTGCCAGACCATTGCTATTCAGATAAATCATAATCGTATTGGTCGCAGTCACAGTATCAGGAATAGTCATTTTCATGGGATCCGCCGCATCAGCCGTAACACTAACTACTCCAAACCCCTTTTTCCCATCAGCGCCATTCTGCTGCGTGGTCGATTTATCCAGCTTACTAATATATTTGGGGATGAAACTCGCACTAGACACTACTCCGCCACTTCCCGTCATATCTGTAGGATACGTTCCGGTTTCGACTTGATAACGATCCAGCGCCATTTTGACCTCGTGTGCTGTAGCAACATCTGCTTTTTGCTGAGCAGATGCTGTACTTGAGACCAATTTAGGAATAGCTATAGCGCCCAAGACACCTATAATAATAAGCACGGCAAGCACTTCAATTAGTGTAAATCCATTCTCTCCCTTGATCTTATTCATTCCCACGTCCTCCTTCATCTTCATAACTACTAACTTCTTCATAACTACTAACTTCATCCAATAATCATAAGTAAGGCGGAACTTATCTGTGGTCAAAAAGCCCCTCCCTCCACATTACCCTCATCGACCTCTAGCTTCTAGCTTCTGGCTTCTGGCTTCCGACCTCCGGCTTCTGTCACTGCAGATATGAACTGAGATCAAAAATTGGAAGCATTACTCCTGCTGCAACTAAGCCGATCAATCCCGCTACAACGAGAATAAGTGCCGGTTCGATCATCCGCGTTAACCGATCGAGCTGATCCTCAAGCTCACGGCGAAACATTTTTGTGACATAGTGGAGCATCCGCTCCAACTGACCTGCCTCCTCAGCGACCGCAATCATTTCCGCCCCCTCCTTGGGAAAAACCCTGCTTGCACGCAGTAAAGGGGCCATGCGTTTTCCCTGCCGAACGTGTAGTACGAGCTGGTTCATTAATTCGAGCATTTCCTGGCCGCGCAACGCTCCTGTTGTTAAGCGAAGAGCTTCCAACAAGGGAATTCCAGCAACTAATAAGCGTCCCAACATCCGATTAAATTGTACCAAATCGCGGAGACGATAGACCTTCCCGATGAGAGGAAGTCTTCCCAGTATGCGTTCCAGACGCTTTTTCCAAAGTTCCGGGCTAGTGAGTCTCAGAACCAGCAAGCCACTGGTGATCAACCCCAGTCCGCTCCACAAAAACACGGGGAGTTTGCGACCGCAGGCAAAAATGACTCCAGTCAAAAAAGGCAATTCCGCGCCCATGTCCATAAAGAGTTTTTCGTACATTGGTAATACCCAAACAGAGAGTATGTAAAGTACAACAACCACAGCAAAAACCAGAAGCATCGGATAAGCCAGAGCCGCTTTAATTTTTTTCTGATAAGCATATTCCTGATCTGATTCATCGGCCACTTCGCTGAGGACTTTTCCCAGTGTTCCAGTATATTCCCCGGCTTTGATCATAGAGAGTACAAACGAGTTAGGGGGTGGATTCTGGAGAGACATAGCCTCCGACAAGTCGCTGCCTTCTTCCACTCGTTCCTTGATTCTCCTCCATTGTTCCTGTTGATATGTTAATTTTTCTTCATGAAAGGTCATTATCTCCAAAGCTTGAAGTAAGGGAATTCCGGTTTCCAATAGAGTAGCTAACTTACGGGCGAAATGGTTCCACTGGAAATTCGTCCTGGACGGTAACAATACGCTTTGCCAGTTGCGACTTGTTCGAATAACTACTGGAAAGTACCCTTCATTTCTTAAGCGCATTTGAACATCTGAAATTTCAGTCCCTACCCATACCCCGTGCTGAATTATTCCATTCGTATCAACAGCTTTCCAGACAAAACGTTGCCTGCTCATCTTCTTAAACTACCTTGACTCTGTAACTTTTCCTGAGCAACATCGTATGCGACAAGACCCTTTTGAACCAGGTCCAAGATTGCTTTATCCATGGTCTGCATGCCTAGTTTGGCATTCGTCTGGATAACGGTAAGCAGTTGATGGGTTTTTCCCTCACGAATCAGGCTGCGAACCGCCGGCGTCGCCAACAAAACTTCCATGGCCACCACACGCCCTTGGTGATCCGCTCTGGGAAACAATTGTTGTGACAATATCCCCTGCAAGACGGCAGCAAGCTGCACACGGATTTGCTGATGTTGATGCGTTGGAAAAACATCAATCATCCGATCCACCGATTGGGTAGCATCATTAGTATGAAGTGTACTGAAAACCAAGTGTCCGGTTTCAGCGGCCGTCACGACGATAGCAATGGTTTCTAAATCTCGCATCTCCCCCACTAAAATTACATCAGGATCTTGCCGCAATACGGCACGTAAGGCATTAGAAAACGACTGGGTATCGTTTCCGACTTCCCTTTGGTTCACCAAACTCAATTGATGGCGATGTAAATATTCGATAGGATCTTCGATCGTTACAATGTGACAAGCCCTTGTACGATTTATGTAGTCAACTAAAGATGCCAGAGTGGTTGATTTACCGCTTCCAGTTGGACCGGTCACCAACACCAGTCCTTTATGAAGCTTAGCCAACTCAATACTCACCGGGGGAAGCCTCAAGCTTTCCGGAGTGGGTATGACAAATGGAATCAAACGAACCACTACCCCGATCGACCCACGCTCTCGAAAAGCATTGACCCGGTACCGTCCGACCTCCGGTAAACTATACGAAAAATCCAATTCACCGCATTCGGCAAATCGTTTGGTCTGTTGGTCGTTCATCAGGGAATGGGCAAACGTTTCTAAATCAGCTTGTGAAAGTTGTTCCGTTTGAAGTTTAACCATTGAGCCATCAATACGCAGAACTGGAGGACTCTCCACAGTCAAATGGATGTCCGAGGCCTTCTGTTCTCCCGCCAAATGCAAAAGTTCTTCAAGTGAAAGCATCTCTTTCTCCTCTTACCCTTCAATTCCAGAAACAGCATGTAGTACTTCTTCCACTGTCGTCAACCCTTCGATCACCTTCAACAGCCCATCTTCAAAGACTGTGAGCATTCCGGAAACCATCGCCTGTTGCTCAATCTCTCTTAAATTGTGGCGAGAAAGTACAAGTTCCTTGATCTCTTGATCATATTGTAAAAACTCATGAATCCCAATCCTGCCTCGAAACCCAGTTCCAAGACATTCCGGGCATCCGGCGGAGCGATAAAGCAGCGTAATAGATGCCGGTAAGTGAAGTGCTCTTTGTTCTGCCGCAGATGCCGGGTATGTTGTCTTACAGTGTTCACACAAGCGGCGAACCAAGCGTTGGGATAAAACCCCACTGACTGCAGACGCCAGGAGATACGGTTCGATCCCCATATCCAGAAGTCGAGCCAACGCCTCTGCGGCTGTATTGGTATGGAGCGTCGATAAAACCAAATGTCCTGTGAGGGAAGCTGTGATAGCGATTCTGGCTGTTTCTTCATCGCGGATTTCACCGATCATAATCACATCCGGGTCTTGGCGCAAGATATGCCGTAATCCGACAGCAAAACTAAGTCCTGCCGGAAGATTGACTTGAACCTGGTTAATCCCTGGAAGTTGGTATTCTACAGGCTCTTCAATAGAAATGATGTTTTGCTCCTCGGCATTTAGTTCCCTGAGCAACGCATAAAGGGTTGTAGTTTTACCGCTTCCCGTTGGACCGACAACCAAGATTAAACCGTTCGTACGTTTTAACAAGACAAGGACTCCTGACTCAACCTCTGAACGCATCCCCAAGCCACCCAGCGGACGCTGGGCCATTTTTGGGTCCAGAATACGCACAACGATTTTTTCTCCATAAACAATAGGCATTGAGGACATTCGAACGTCAACACGCCGAGTCCCTGCACTAAATGTCATTCGGCCATCCTGGGGAATACGGCGCTCCGCAACATCCATTTGCGCCATTACTTTTAAACAGGAGATAATACTCCGGGCAGCGTTCTTTGCAAGAACATGCTTCTTCATGAGCTTACCGTCTATGCGGTAGCGCACCACAAAATTATTTTTTTGAGGTTCCCAATGAATATCGCTTACCCCTTGCACAACGGCCTCGTGCAGCACAGAATGGACTAATTTAAGTGTGGGCGCATCTTCTTCCTGAGAATCGACCTCACTGGACTTAATCAACCCAATTGCCTGATCTTCGAATGTTTTATCTTTAAGATGAGCAAGTCGGGCAACCGATTGCTCCACCGTTAAACACTGTCGAATTGCGGTTTGAATTTCCTCTGTCTTGGCAAAGACCGGCTCAACCTCTAACCCGGTAAACATCCGGACATCCCGGAGGGCACGTTCATTGGTGGGGTCTAACATGGCGACTCTTAAGATTCCCGAACGTCGTTCAAATGGGATAAGGGTATGGCGAAGAGCCATTTCTTCGGGAATTAATCCCGCAATCCCTGGGTCAATAATGACTTTGATCAGGGAAATCTCAGGGATACCGAGATATCGGCGGACTGCTTCCGCTAACCTCGCTTTGGTCAATACGCCCATACGCTCAAGAACCTCACCGATCGGTTCTCCACTTCCCAGCGTAACTTTTAATCCTCCCGCCAATTCCTTTGCGTCAATATAACTACCTGCGAGTAAAAACTGACCAAATTCATGATCTTCCTTCATGTTACCTATGTAACTCCTGATAGCTCTTCATGACCCACTTTCCGCTTTCTAACTGAACTATTTGTTCAATTTTTCGAACGGCCAAACCCGATCGTCCTTCAGAAGTTACTTTATACCCTCCTCCACTCAACTCAATTACGATATCAACACGCCCGGTAGCTAAAGATAAGCTCCCCCCTCGCAGTTCAGGGTTGACAAGCAGATGAGCTTTCGCCCACTCAATTCCCCCTTCAGCCACGTAGAGGGCCTGTTGGCTTTGGGTAACACGTCTCACCATTCGGTTCTCCGCATTTGCTTTAAGATACCCTTCCATCCCCAGTCCTGACAAAGTCGTTAAAAGAAGGAGGATCAGAAGGGTGGCATAACCGGTTGACCTGTGCTTATTGGAGACACGGGCGAATACGTCCGCCTCCGGATGACTCCACGCCAGGTCGTACTTTGTCCACCTACACTTGCCTCCAGAAATACTTCCCACAACCCCGGTTCCACCTCCGTACATTCCCATTTTGCCAGATAACTTGCCAAAGGCTGCGAACTGCCTAAATGTCTCCAGTAAAGGTCTTTCGTCCCATCCCGATCCAAATCATCAATGAAATAAGAGTCAAGCGTGGGTATTGGGTTAGCATCATCAGGCATCGGCAAAACCCTTAACACTCCAGGATCTTTGACCCATTCCACGCTTTTCGCCATACGAATCGCATCGGAAACGGTTTTTCCAGCCGTCATAACAGAGTAGTGCGCTTCCAAATGATTTTTAAGTGCACGTGTCCCCCGCCACTGATCCGTCATTATGCGCATCGAAGTCATCAGCAAAACCCCAGAAATTACTAAGGCAATTAAAGTCTCCAGGAGAGTGAAACCACATTCTGTATAGACCCCCCCTCTATTCAACAGCATAAAGGCTCTCCAGTTTATACCAAGCAGGATTTCCCCGTTCAACCCAACGCACTTCCACACTGACTCTCAAAAGTTGTGGAATATCATCCCAATCTGACACTATCAGCCAGCGAAATTTCCCTTCGTGTCCTTCCACCGTCCCTCCCGGTATGCAGGCTTGCCGAGCGATATTCTCACTCCATATCTGGACAGCCAAGCGATCCATAATTTCCTGGGCAAGATTTGCCCCTTCCATAAGGCTAGAGGCTTGCCGGGCTTCGGAAACTGCTCCCTCTGTCAAACCAAAGAGCACCGCAAACCCTAAGGAAAAAAGGAACAGGCCCAGCAATACATCAAACAGCACATACCCTTGCGAGGCCTTTGTTTTGTCCGTCGTCATCCCCCCTTAATGTTTTTCTGCTTTCTCCCTCCCTTCCCCCAGACCGGTCTAAGAGCTAGCGTTCTATTTCACTTGCCCCAAAGCATCGATCTGATAAACTTGTGTATCATTAAAAGGATTTATGGGGATTTCGTCCAAATAAGGACCCCGCCAGCCATTTGCGTTCGTCGAAGGGTAAACCAGGTCCGAAACATTTGAGGGATAAGTTCCGGTATCAATCCGGTAAAGTTGAGCAGCTCCTTCAATTCTTTCTCTGTTGGCTAGATCGACACGAATCCGAACCCGATTTGTCGCTGAACTAAAATGGGGCGTGACTAAGGTCAAAATAACTCCCATTAGGAAAAGAACCAACAATAGTTCTAATAAAGTAAAACCGGCTTGCCAATTATTCTCTTTTGCCCATCTCTTGCTCCTACTTCCAATAATTTTCACCACCATGTCCGAAGATATAGTCTCATTTTTCCTTTTTTTACTTTCTCTATCCACTTTTGAAACTCCTGCCACATCGACGAGCGTCGACGTATCTTGGTCAGAAATACGTCGATTTGCTATTCTCTCTAAATAAATTGCAGATATTCCCAATAAACGCTACTATTTCCTTCCGGACGATAAATGGTATTTGTAGTAAGGGGCTACTATACAATGTCTGAGGAGAATAAAAAGAATGTTAACATTAAGAACCTAAGAGAATTTATCGCGAACATCTTATTTGTCTTATCTGGTATTATTCTGATTGCTACACTGCTCATGTTCTTGAATCAGAAGTTAGCTGCTGGAATTGTTTTTTTCCTGATAGTTCCAGTATCAATATACACAGTAATCAAGTCACAAGGTTATGACGAAACAAAATAAATCATCGCAGTAAATCAAAGATATAGGAATTCGAGGTCGGGAATCCGCATGAGTGAGGAATTCGCGCTAATTCGGGGTCAGGCTTGAAATATTCCTTTTTTATTAATCTCCCTAATTATTTCATCCACAGCTTTAGTTCCTTAACTTTACCACTTCTGACTTTTGAGACCATTGATGCCGGTATATTCAGTTTCCTTGCCAGGTCAGAAATTGCATAGTTTCCATATACCTTTTATAACTAAGTACAATTATGTTACAATATTTCTATGAATTCATAAAGCATCAGAGAGAAGCGTGAATTTATGAGAGTATGGAACGGAACAATGACAACAAATGAATTTACTGCTGATGTTCAGGTATATATTATAAAACAATTCAGTTGTTCATTAGATGATTGGTATGGTTTTGGTATTGTTAAATCATCTGAAAGTTTTGAACCGAAAGAATATCAGACAAATTTAGGGGACATTGTTATCACTAGAATTTCTTATGATGATGGTATTACATTTAATTTTCAGGGTCGAGGCGAACTGAATTTATAATTGAAAAATCTGGCAAAGATCTCTCGATCCTTGCCAGACCCCTTTCCGATGAATTCGAAGGTCTAACCTCAGTCTGCTGAAACTACCTGTTTCCAGGCATCCAATATCTCCTGATCAGTACACTCCTTGGATATAACCGCTCGCCCAATCCCATGCGGCAGAATCAGGATCTTTCGTCCCCCCAGGTTTTTCTTATCCGTTTGCATCCGTTGCAACAAAGCCTTTGGGTCTTGCTCGATACTCGTAATCTCGCCAATTTCGGTCGGCAGCCCAAAAGTGTTCAGCAAAAGCTTGATGCGCTCAACCTCAGCCACGGTCATCAACCCTTTGGCCTTGGCCAGATAAGCAGCCGCCACCAGACCGATGCTCACCCCTTGACCATGGGTCACGCCACGGTAGTTCATCTCCGTTTCCAAGGCATGCCCGAAACTATGTCCTAGATTCAGCAAGGCACGTTTCCCTTGTTCCCGTTCATCTTGAGAAACAATCCCCACCTTGACAGCTGAAGATCGGCTTACCATTTCGCGCCAAATCAAGGGATCCCGTTGCTTAAGGCTCTCTTGCTGTGTTTCAAAAAACTCAAAAAGACCCATGTCGGCAATCAAGGCATGCTTTATGCTTTCCGCTAAACCATTTTCAACTTCTCCCCAGGGCAAGCTGTCCAGCGTTGTGAAATCTGTCCAAACTGCCCGTGGAGGATAAAATGCTCCCAATATATTCTTACCGGCCGGAAGATTCACCGCAACTTTCCCGCCAATACTACTGTCCACTTGCGCCAATAACGTGGTAGGAGCTTGAATCAAACGTATCCCCCGCATGAAGGCACTGGCAAAAAAACCGGCCAAATCTCCGATCACTCCGCCTCCAAGGGCAATAACAAGAGTATGACGGTCCGCACCGCAACGCAGTGCCGCTGTCGTAAGCTGGCTCAAACGTTCCAGCGATTTTTCCTTTTCTCCGGCAGGTACTGTCAATAGATTCACGCGCTTGTCAAAAAAGCCTTTCTTAAGACGCTCTGCGTAAAGATCTCTGACTGCATGATCTGAAATAATCAAAATGTGCTCCAGATCTTCAAATTGAGAATGAAGGTACGCCCCTAACTCTTCGAGAGGGGCTCCTAAAAACACTGGGTACGGTCTATCCGCCGTTACTTCAATCTTTTGCAACTCTGCAAAACTCACAATTATCCATCCTTCCCAGCCATGCCAAAATCTCGTTGACCACTTCATCGATATTTTTTTGAGACGTATCCACTGTAAAGTCAGCCTTGGCGTAATATTTTTGCCGTTCGGACCATAATTTTTCTATCTCCTCTCTTGGACCCTTGAGAAGCGGGCGGTTATGTTTATGTCCGATTCGGCTGAGAATTGCTTCAATCGAGGCATGAAGACCGATCATAATCCCATTCTTGGCCAAAGCTTCCCAGTTGAGCGGGTTTAACACGGTCCCGCCTCCCGTCGCAATCACGATTCGCTCCTGCTGACTGAGCCGCTTAACTACGATCCTTTCCTCCGAACGAAAACGGGTCTCTCCATGCCGTCGGAAAATTTCAGTCACACTCAAGTTGGTAACGTCTTCAATTACATAGTCTGTGTCGAAAAAATTCCAAGCCAGTGACTGGGCCAGGCGTCTGCCAACTGTGCTTTTGCCGGTTCCCATAAAGCCGATGAGAACGATGTTTTGCATAGAGATCACCCTCTTAAATTCGATGTTCGATGTTCGATGTTCGAATTTGCTGTTCGAATTTCTTGCATCGTGTGTTCGGTCTATTTACGATGAAGCTAGAACTTCAAAGTAAGTAAGTTTTCTAGATAAGCCTCCCAGGCTGTTTGTAATTCCATAAAACTATCCGCCGGAAATTTCTCAAGCACCGCTTCGGCGATCACCCAAGCCACCACATGTTCCAAAACAACCAAGGCCGCCGGCACAGCACAAACATCTGATCTTTCAACACTAGCCTTAGCCACCTCCTTGGTTGCCAGATGTACCGTGTCCAGAGGCCGATACAAGGTTGGGATCGGTTTCATAACCGCTTGAAGGATAATGGCTTCCCCATTGCTCATTCCCCCTTCAATTCCTCCCGCATGGTTGGAGGCCCTGGCAAAGCCTTGCCCCTGGCGATAAATAATCGGATCATGAACCAACGAACCCATACGTTCCCCTGCTTCAAATCCCAGCCCAAAAGAGACCCCTTTCATCGCTTGTACGGAGAGAACTGCCTGGGCCAGTTTTCCATCTAACTTGCGGTCCCACTGCACATGGGAGCCCAGTCCGGCGGGAAGATTATGTACCTGTACCTCTAATAGTCCGCCCAGGGATTCACCCTGCTCCCGAGCTGCAAGGAGTCGTTCCCCCATCTTTTGTTCAGCTACAGGGTCACCCACGGACCACTCCGATAGTTTTACACGCTGCCAATACTCTCTCTCGTCAATATACTCCGCATGAACGCCGCCTACAGCGAGAACATGCCCTCTGATCTCCACCCCAAGGGCGGATAACCCTTGTCTAACAATGCTGCCAATCGCGACCCGCATGGCCGTCTCTCTGGCGCTCGCTCTCTCCAGGATATTCCGAACTTCGGTGCGGTATTTGAGAGCTCCGGTTAAGTCGGCATGTCCTGGTCGAGGGGTCATTACTTTTCTGCTCTCCAGATCAGCATCTTCTCCCCAAGCCATGATCCCCGCCCAGTTTTCCCAATCACGGTTTAAAATCTCCAACGCCAGCGGCGCCCCTGTACTTAAGCCGCCGCGGACTCCGGAAATGAAGTGAACCTCATCCAGTTCGATAGCCATTCGCCCACCACGCCCGGGGCCTTGCTGACGCTTTCTTAATACCTCATCGACTCGTTCCTTGGAAATCTTTATTCCTGACGGAAGGCCTTCGATAATTCCAACTAATTTCTGACCGTGTGATTCTCCTGCCGTTAAAAACCGCACTATCGGTCCCCTCTCCCTATTACTTTTCTCTGATCCGCATACCCACTGGGGCAACAACGACGCTCTTGCGCTCACCTGATGAGTTTGTCAAGGTGATAGTTGTTCCGACACTTCTCCCTGCAGCATTAAAGGTTATTTTACCGTCTTTATCCCCTGGTGCTCCAATAAACTCAATCCCATCTTTTAAATAGACATCCTTCACTCTTGTGCCTTGGCGAAAGATCTGATAATGGTGATCCCCCGGTTGATAATAAAACTTCATCGCATACCAGTTATTCTCCGCCAGGGCGGCCTGCCGGACATCCCTGATTTCCTCCAGTAATTGGGTAGACGCCAGGTCCAGATGCTGCTGTTCAAAGTGTATCGGAAGCTTAACGAGGAGCACGAAACCCGCACCCGATATGAGAATCAAAACAAGCAACATTTCCAGCAGCGTATATCCTCGCTCCTTAATCCTGACTCTGACTCTGCTCATTTCTATCTTTCCTTTTGCTCTCGGCTTAATCCACGGCAAATCTTAAAACGATTTACACCCACTCTTCCGTAACAGGACGGTCAGGACTGTTTTCTATACATGGATATATCTATCAAGACCGTGCCCTGCTACACATGTATATATCTGTCAGGACTGTGCCCTATACAAGGCCTGTCGCATTACCTCGACGGGAGCTTGACCTCCCAGCCAGAACTCCCAAGCTAAAGCCCCTTGATAAAGCAGCATACCTAAACCGTTAAGCGTTCGGCACCCTTGTTTTTTGGCCTCTTGTAGAAAAGCCGTTTCCCTGGGGTTAAAGATAATATCGACAACGAGCGCTTTTTCAGAAATTCCTTGTACGGAAAACGGAAATGGCTCACCACGTAACCCAACCGAAGTCGTCTGCACCAAAAGATCGACATCCTCAATCCAGTCCCCTGGAGCAAACTTCCCAGACGTTGCCGTTCCACCCCAATGCTTAATCAACTCCACTAGAACCGTTGCCTTTTCAGGCGTGCGATTAAGAATATGTACTTGCATACCCTGTGCAGACAGTGCTAAGGCAATCCCTTTAGAGGCTCCGCCCGCCCCGAGTAAAACTGCTTTTTTCCCCTTAAACCCGTTGAGATTTCCTTCCACAGAACGGATAAACCCATCGCCATCCGTGTTATGACCAATTCGCTTCCCCTCATGGATTTTCACGGTATTGACAGCACCAACGCGCCTGGCCTGGGGAGTAAGCGTATCCAGGTGGGAAGTGACCTTCTCCTTATGGGGCAGAGTTACGTTCCAACCGGAAAACCCCAGGGCACAAAGGCCATCTACCGCCTCCGCCAAATAGCTGGGCTTTACGTGAAAACGTTGGTACTCTGCGTCAATTCCTAAGGCTTCATACCCGGCATTGTGCATCCTTGGAGAGAGGGAGTGTTCAATTGGATCCCCGATAACCGCATAATGTTTCTCCATTTATAACATTCCTTTACTTCATGAATTCGCTGGCCAGGACTCGAACAGAACATTCGAGATTAGACCGTTGGCTATGACTCGAACAGGACGTTCGGGGTTAGAGCATCGCCTGGATGGCTAGATGCCATATGGCGGGAAGGGGCGCTCCATAAAGCATGAAAAAGGAATGGCTGACCATTCCCTTAATTCTCAATTCTCAATTCTCAATCTATCTTGGGCTAACGGGTTTCGCCGGAGCGCAATGCTTCATCAACCAGACGAGCACCTTCTCCATTCGACGCAGAAAGCGAGTTCCTATAAATTCACGATCATTAATGGGGGTGACTAATATCGTGTAAAGGCCGAGCCGATTTCCACCCAGGATATCCGTAAACAACTGATCTCCAATCACAGCCGTATTCTTATACTCTGTTCCCAAAAGTCTCATGCCCACCCGAAACGCTCTTCTTCGAGGCTTAAACGCCCCGAAAACAAAAGGAATATCCAAGTAATCCGCAACAACGGCTACGCGCTGGCGCTTACTGCAGTTGGACACAACGCACGCACTAATACCGGCAGCCTTAACTTTTAGAAACCACTTTGTCACTTTAGGAGCTACTTCGACATCATTCCATGGGGTCATAGTATTATCCAAGTCTATAATAAGCCCTTTGATCCCGTCCCGAGTAAGTTGCTCAACCGAAATAAGATCAAGGGAAGGCGCTTGAATTGTTGGTTGAAAATACTTAATCATTGAATCCTCCATGGTATTGCAGATGTTTCTATGATTATACCTTAGAGGATACCTCGTAAGCAAGTAATGGACTTATTTTTTAGAATTAATCTTTCTCATTTCTTCCATTAATTTTTGAATCGCTTTCTTTTCAATGCGGGAAACATACGAACGAGAAATATCCAGGGCCTTGGCTATCTCCCTTTGTGTCCGTTTAGGACTGTTCCTCAACCCATAACGCCACTGAAGCACCGTTTTTTCCCTTCGGTTTAACTTCTTGACAAGTTCGAGCAGAGCTTTTTGCTCTGACTCGTTTTCAACCTTTACAGAAATATCCTCCTCGTTTGAACCAAGTACATCGATTAAAGAAATCTCATTACCCTCTTTATCCATCCCAATCGGATCGTAAATTGAAACTTCTCCCCGGGATTTTTTTAGTGAGCGCAAATGCATCAAGATCTCGTTTTCTATACAACGAGCCGCATAGGTGGCAAGCTTGGTCCCTTTATTTGGATCAAACGTATTAATCCCCTTGATTAACCCAATCGTGCCAATGGAAATCAGGTCGTCGCCGTCTTCCCCTGTTCCATCGAATTTCTTGACAAGATGAGCTACCAAGCGCAAATTGTGCTCCACTAGCGTATTACGCGCTTGCTCAACCTCACGGGTAAGGGTAAAGGGTTCTGTTTTACTTATACTAAGGATTTGTAAATAACGCGCTTCATCTTTTTCATTTAAGGGCTGGGGAAAGGCATTATTGTTGATATACGAGACCAGTAAAGAAACTCCCTTAAGAACGGAGAGTGCCATACTGACAATAATTAATTCCGCGAACATCTACTCCACCCCTTTCGCACTGTTCTAATACTTATGCTTGAGAGGTGGGAATTTTGCTTATCCACTTTTAATAATCATTCCGGCACTTTTACTAAGTAAAACTTTGCATTAGAAATATCCGTGCGCTCTTGGGTTTCAACTTGCCTGGCGATTAATTCAAGTTCTTCATGATGTTGCCTTGACAATATTTCCAGATGGTCGAATCGGGTATCATGTTCTTCTAATTTCTTATCTATTAACTCGAATCGGGTATCATGTTCTTCTAATTTTCTAAAGACAATCCCAAATTGGTTTTGAATTTCTCCAAAATGTTTAATTGCCAATTCCTGAAATTGATCTTGTTCTTCAAATTTCTTAACCACTAGATCCTTGAATTGATCTTGTTCTTCAAGTTTCTTAATCACTAGATCCTTGAATTGATCTTGTTCTTCAAGTTTCTTAATCACTAGATTCTGAAATTGATCTTGTTCTTCAAGTTTCTTAATCACTAGATTCTGAAATTGATCTTGTTCTTCAAGTTTCTTAATCACTAGATTCTGAAATTGATCATTATCCAATTTACTATTCTCCTTTCGCGTTTTTACCTTGTGAAATACTTCTTTAACATTATACCAAATATTTGCAGGAATAACATCTCTTTTTCCTGGCAAGCAGTGACGAGAGATTCCCCTCAACTACCAGGGCGAGACACTTTAAGAGGCTATAGCGAACATCGAGGATGCAAAAAATGTTGGCTGGAAACATCAATAGAAAGCAATCCTTTTGCCCTATTTAATGATTATATTCTGAATTGATTTAGCTCTAGGTGTCAATGAGTTGTAAATGGTCAAAACAAAGCGGTAAGTACCTTTCGGGCTGCCCGCAGGAATAGTGAGGCTTGCCGCTTCTCCCACTATGTTCACAGGTTGATTCACCTGGCCGGGAACATTGGCATAGGAGCTGCTGCCATATTTTCGTTGAAGGGTGACTTGCACGTTTCCTGTACCCAGGGTTTGAATGGTAAAGGGAACGGACACAGCTGCCGCTGATGCATCAAAAAACTGTGTCCCGGCAACGGCCCTGATACCGTATTTTTCGCAGGCTGAAAGTGTTATGGGCACTGACCCGGCGGCCAGCAGACTCCCGTTTCGGGGGGTCGCGGCATAGGAACTGGCGTAGACTTTGACCTGCATAGTATATTCACCGGCTGTCAATGGATTATCACAGCCGCTCATATCAATACTTACGGCAGTTGCGCTGTCGACATTTGCCGACAAAAATGTATAGGGATAATAGCCAGAAACGAGGGTTCCATTGACTATTGTACCGATAGGCAGCTTAAGCGTTGCGCCGGACTGCTCCAGATAAATTTCATAAAAATAGGACTTGCCGTCAGTCTTGTAATCATAACCCGTTACACCGGTGTGCGTTTGCTGCCGCTGTCTGACTTGGATAGGTTGTTGCCGTGGTCCCCATCTTGATAAATTGATTGAGGGTTATACTGCCGGCCAGATCCTCCGTCAGATTCTTATAGTAGTATACTCCGTCCGCCAGCATGATCACCGTAGTATTTGCCGGCAGTGTTACTGCAGTGGATCCCTGTTTAAACCCGATAGTCTGCGTGGAAAGCTCGGTACCGGCTGCTGCTGAGTAACTGACCCTGTAAGCCACGCTAAATGCGCTGTCGGCTGTGACAGCAAGCGTGCTTGTCTCGGGCACGACTGCATAGGTGTAGTATTTACCCCCCGCAACCTTGGCACTGGGCAGAAATATTCCAATGGTAGGGACTCCGCCGATGATGTCGGTCCAAATATCGTGACCGTCTTCATTTCTGGCTTCTTCCAGACCGTTTAAATTATCGATAATTTCTTCCCACTCTTCTCCTGTCGGGTTTGTGCCTATAAATACTCCGCCGTCTTCGATATCATCGTTTCCCCCTATTGAACCAATTGCCGGTTCAACAGTTGTGTAATTGTTCCATGAATCCGAACCACTGTTATATACACCGGCTACACCGCCCACATTTGTGGTGCCGGTGACCTCTCCGATATTCAGATTGTTGCCCATCTCAAGATTACTCTTGTCGACACTCCCGGCGACGCCGCCCACATTATTCGTACCGTTAACCACACCTAAGTTCAGGCAGTTGCGTATACTGCTGTTGTTATAGGCCAAGCCAACAATACCGCCTACTTGATTTACCCCATTCACCGTACAGTAGTTTATACAGCGAAATACTGAGCCTGTCGTATAACCGGCTATGCCGCCCACATAGTCTTTGCCGGTAACTGCGCCGTATACCGAGACGTTATTGATATCCCCTATGCCATTATGTTTGTCCGTAATGCCGAATAAACCCTGGTAGTCCTTGGTTGGCTGGTTGATATAAAGTCCGATTATCTTCATTCCGTTGCCGTCGAAAACGCCTTTAAATGCCTTACTTCCGGACGTTGATCCTATGGCGGTAAACTCACGTTTATTTTGGTCCGCCGGGTCAAAAGTATAATTGTCCGTCATGGCATTAAGCAGAATATCCTGCGTAAGCTTAAGGTATTGCGCTTGGTAATCGATACCCGCATTTACCCTGTTGGAGAAATAAGCCAGCTGCTCCGCAGTACTGATCAGATATGGGTCGCTCTGGCTGCCTGACCCTCCCGCAAAGCCTCCGGCTGCCGTGCCGTTCCATTCCGCACTGATAGCATAAAGGGGCCTAGCCGGGATAAAAAGCAGGGTAATAAGAGCAGACAGCAACATTGTCATGTATATGAAGACTTTAATCAATTTGTTTTCCCGTGCTGTATTCTTCATCTTCATGCTCCTAACTTTGCCGTGTGCAAACTTCTTAGAAACGTCCGTGCTTTATTCCGCATTTTCCATCTTCTACTTCTAATCTTATGACACCGTAACCCCGCTATAGTTTGCCGCAGGGCTATCCTTGAAAAAGATTAGCTCATATACTGCCGCCTTATTAAGCACAGTCGTCATTGTTCTCGCGGTAAGGTCGAGGCTTGTGGCGTTTATTACAATTGGGTTGGTCATATCAGGAGATGCACCGACTGGCCAATTAATGGTTACTGCCCTGGTCAGGGCGGCAGTGCTGTCTTTCTCCAGGGTTACCTTCAGCCAGGCAATTGGTGAACCGGCATTGTCAGCGATTGTATAAGAGAGTGCCGAGTTGATGATAAAAATCCCTTGCAGGGTTTTGGTGTAGGGTGAAGTGGAGACCGCCGTCACTGTGACCGTCAAAGGGCTGTTTGGATCGGCAGGTACGGGAATAGACAGCTCAATGGTGGCTTCATTGCCCGGTGAACCCCCTGCGGCAAGAGTTCCTTCGGCACTGCTGCCTGAGGCCGTTGCCGTAACAGAATAGGCTATGTCACTGGCCGATATATTCAGCGTACTGTCAAAATTCCGCAGTTTAAAGGTGATTGTCGCGGCTGACTGCCAGTCAGTGCCGAGATAATAAGTCGGTATAGCTGATAAATCAGCCCCCAGCAGATCACTGGTAAAATAAAACTCCTCATCGGCAGTGGCTGCGTAATTGTTCAACACTACATTATATATATAGCTGGCAAAAACTGCCACCGGAAAACAAATCAGCAAAATAACGGCCAGGGAGAAGACCATCATTTGCTTTTTCGGACGTTTCTGACTTAAATCATCGGAAATATTAGCAGATTTATTTTTCATCCCCGCCACCCGCTCTTTTATGATTGAACAGCCCGTAATTGAAGCTGCATGTAATCTATTTCATTTTTATATGTATCACTCTTGCTGCCTGGCGGCCAAACGATCGTCAGCTGATAAGATTTTGTTTCCGCCACATTGGCCGTGAATTCCTGTGCTGCACTGACATAGCGGTTACTGTCCGGCTGACTGAGCAAAACAGGGCTGCCTGCTTTGGTTAGAGCGTACTGCAAAGGAAGGTTGCCGGTAGTCCGCAACTCAAGGGTAACGCTTTGATTATAGCCGCTTACCTGTCCGGATTCATCCTGATTAGTAATGGAGATAGGAATGATTCTCGTAGTTCCTGGTTGCATATCCTCCAAATTTACTGAATCCGCCTGGTGACCCAGAATCCAGGCGGGAAACTCTACCTCCGGTATTACTATATTTTCCGGTCCGGAATTATGGATTACCGTGCTGAAGCGCGAAAAGGAAATCCCCGTCACCAAAAAAGATATTAAGAAAAGATACGCTAAATACATATGTACTTTGATTTTTTTGGGACCAGGATCTTTCATTTTCTCACTCCCTTGCTTAAAAAAGCTAGTTCATTGAATTTCCATGATCAATGAATGTAATAAGGGCCGTTCTGTTGTTCCATTTTAATTAGGTGCTACCTGATCCCCGCTGATACGGAAAATAACCTGTACTATTGGTTTGGCATTTAAAGCATGCGCGGCAAAGGTGTCATAATCATCATAGGCCGCTAACAGTGAAGTATTACAGGCGTCAGTGGCGGCATTTGCAGCCGCGACCAGAGCGTTATAAGCAGCAAAGTGATCTTCCGTGCATTCTTCACTCTCAGGCGGCCAGGTGCCATCGGGCTGCGGGCTGCCATGTACGTTCAAATAGGCATCGATGGCATTAACCGCAGCTTCATGCTGCTCCTGCAAACCGCCTGAACCGTAATACTGATCATAAGCAAGTTGATAATACTCAGGATATATTCCGCTGCCTGTAGTCGGATTCGATGTTACTGCCGCAACGCCGGTGTCATTAATAAAATATGAGGTATTCCATTGCCATTGGATTGTAACCGTAGCTTCGTCAGCACTGCTATATGAAAACCTTGGTTTTCCGTCCGCTAAATCAAAAATGCTGAAGTAGCCTTGCTCATCCAGTTCCTGATCCTGCAGCCTGAACCAATCGGTCTGAAAAACGAGCGGTGAACTGTCCTGCGCGCCTGCGTTCATGGTGGCCATCACTTTGAAAATAAGAGGCGCATAAACATCCTTCCCACTATAAGTAGCAATGACCGCTTGATTATCGTCTGTAGTAAGTTTGATTAATTCATTGGCATTCATTTCAACATTATATTCAACGTCTACATCTGAGCTGCCACTCCTTAAGGAGAAGCTTTTCTCGCCCCAGTCCATTGGTTCGACGGCACTTGCGTTAAATAAATCAAAGGTAAACCCTTTATTATAATACTGTTCATCGTCCTCACCTTTGGCGCTGAAATTCCATTTAGCAATCAGCACCGTGTCCGAACCACTATATTCCTCGCTATACCGAGCCAGAGTTGATGACAAGATCACAAAGCTTACTACTGCCAAAACCAAAAGCCGTAAAATAATTCTGGAAAGCTTCATCAATCTCACCCCCGGCCTCAGTTGATTAGCTTTTGGTTTGATATGTCCCTGCAATTGCTGACTTCATAAATGGAAACTGATATTTATCCTTCATGAATGGAACCTGCTATTTATGGACGGCGCGTATCCTATGATATAATTCTTCGCTGTATATGCATAGGACTAAAAGAATGAGCAACACTACCATGCCGGGCGGGGTCTTAAAAAATAAGATAGCCACTCCTATTCCCGGTATCTTAAACAGCATTTTACCCAGAATCTGATCGGCTGCCACTGTATCATCGACCGCATTATTATTATCACCTTTGAGAATAAAGGCCCCGTTTTCTTCTCCTACAATACGGTGAGTGTAAGTTATGCTGCCGTCCAGGTATGTAACCACATCACCGGGCTGATACCTGGAGGAGGGCTGCTCCCGGATTACTGCCACATCCCCGGGCATAATCGCCGGCTCCATGGAGCCGGACATAACGACCAAGGGGGTCATACCCAAAAACTTGGGCACTGGATTCTTAGTAACTGCCTTATTGATACCCAGGTAAAGATTAATCAAGATCACCAGAGTGAAAAAACCAAAAAGGCCATATTTCAAACAATTGATCGCTATTCGTTTCCAGTCCAGCACCAATCTAATCCCATCCTTTTTATTTTCTCTGGGCTGAAACCCGGATTGTCAGAGTACATACTACTTCCCCCGCATGTTCAGCGATACTGTTATCACTGATACCGCCATCATCCCAGAACCATTCCAGGGTATAGTCGTTCTTCATTGAGTCGGCCATGCTGAACGGTGCTGCAGGATTTGCAGTTACCGCCCTGATCTCGGCGGTTATATGCCAGTTAGCATCACCATTTACATAACGATTGGTTTTATTATCATATAAACGATATTTCATGGGTATATTCAGCGAATTATTAGTTTCCAGTATATCAATATCATAATAAATAGCAAAGGGATTAGCGGTATTATCAATTGTAAATTTGTGCAGTCCGGTCATACCGGGAGCAATGCGCTTGCTGCTGCCAAAGATATTGATGTCGGCAGCAGCTGCCGGAGCCTTATTAAAATCCTTGGCATCTACTGTACTGTATACCCTAAGGGCATCTTTGGGGGGAATCACGGGAGGAATCACGGGGGGAGTTACCGGTGGTGTAACAGGCGGGGTTACAGGCGGAACCACAGGCGGAGTTTCAGGCGGAACCACAGGCGGAGTTTCAGGAGAAGTTTCAGGTTGTTCCCCCGGCAAGTAACGTTCCCGTACAATAACTTCAGGCCTTATAATCGGCTGACCGGTGGGCTGACCGCTGCCGTCTCGCGGAATTTCGAGGACTATTTCAATTAGTTTTACATCAACCGCAACCTCCAGCACGTAGGTGTTAATATCAGTTTGTATCAGGAGCGCATCGGCAATAGCTGAATTGCGGTTAATAGTCACTTCGCAACCGGCCAACCAAATCCGATTTTGGTCAAGAACACTGACGATATGCTCCCCATCTTCGACATTATCAAAATAAAAGTAGCCCTCACTATCAGTATAGGTGAGGCGAGGTTCACTTCGCAGCTCCACCAGTCCATTAGCGTAAGGACTACCGTCAGTATAGATAACCCTTCCCTTAATATTTACTAACTTCTCAACCGGCACAATCCACTTTGCCGGAGGATAGAAGAAGTTTTTAATTTTTTCCAGGAAAGGGGCTGCCCGTTCCGCATCTTCGACAGGAGGAAGACCGGAAGATATAACAAACACCGTCGATCCGGCGGTCATATCGCGGATGACCCCATAGACCGAAACAGCTATGTAAACAACAATCATTGCAATAATAGCCAATAATATCCTGTTCTTACGGTTATGCGCATAGTCCAAGCTATCACCTCCAGGGCGGCT
>JQID01000017.1 GCA_000770645.1 Desulfosporosinus sp. Tol-M | reverse complement strand
GCCTTACGCATCCGGTCCAATTGGTTCGCATTTTTCAGCTCAATCATGCCGCTTAGCCCAAGGCCTTCAGAATATCCGTAAAAACTTGTTCAATGGCTTGCCCCCCATTAACAGTGATAAGCAAACCCTGTTTCTGATAGAAATCAATTAGAGGCTGAGTCTGATTATTATAGGTTAGTAAACGATTCTTGGCAGTTTCTACGTTGTCATCTGAGCGCTGATAAAGCTCTCCGGCACACTGACCACAAACCCCTTCTTTTTCTGGTTTGTTAAAGACCATATGATAGGATGCTCCACACTGCCGACAGACACGACGTCCGGTTAAGCGAGGAATTAATACATCTTCAGCAACTTCTATGTTGATCACACCATCAAGTTTCATGCCAAGGCGATCTAAAATTTCAGCTAAAGCCGTGCCTTGCGCTAAGGTACGCGGGAAACCATCAAGAAGAAATCCCTTTACACAATCCGGTTGTGCTAAGCGTTCCGCGACAACCCCAATTGTCACTTCATCAGGAACTAAGCCCCCGGCATCCATAAATGACTTAGCCTTGAGCCCTTGTTCCGTTCCATTTTTAATAGCTGCCCTAAACATGTCTCCCGTCGAAATATGGGGAATACCAAAACGTTCCACCAGCGGACCAGCCTGCGTCCCTTTTCCTGCTCCCGGACCACCCATTAAGATAATTTTCATTTCAATTCCTCCTCTTTTATTTCATAAACCCTTGATAATGTCTCGCCATAAGTTGCGATTCAATCTGTTTCATCGTCTCGAGCGCAACCCCAACTACAATCAGTAAGGATGTTCCGCCAAAATAGATGTTCTTGAGTCCGGTAAGTCCGATAACCAGTGTCGGTAGGACTGCGATCAAAGCAAGAAATACACCCCCGGCTAATGTAATACGGTTCAATATTTTAGACAAGTACTCCGCCGTAGGACGCCCAGGTCGAAGGCCCGGTATGAAGCCTCCATACTTCTTCAAGTTTTCTGCTACATCTGAAGGATTAAAGGTAATAGACGTGTAAAAGTAAGTAAAGAAGATAATAAGCACTCCATAAACCAGCAGGTAAGGGATTGATGTAAGCTGACCATTCATGCTAAACCATTTGCCGACAAATTGCGCAAATCCTGAAGTTGGAGCCCATGTTGAGATTGTCTGAGGTAAGGCAAGCAAGGAGATTGCAAAAATGACGGGGATGACACCGGCCTGGTTAACTTTCAACGGGATATGGCTGCTTTGTCCTCCATACACCCTACGGCCGACTACCCTCTTGGCATATTGAACCGACACTCGACGCTGCCCTTCCTGAACATAGATAACACCTGCGGTAATAAATATCACGATAAGAATCAACCCGATAATGGACAGAAGGTTGACCTCCCCGACTCTTAACATGTCCCACAGAGACGTGATGGCTGACGGGACCCGCGAAACGATTCCCGCAAAGATGATCAGGGAGATACCGTTTCCGACACCCTTTTCTGTGATTGCCTCCCCAAGCCACATTAAAAACATGGTTCCAGCGGTTAAAACGAGCGCGCATAATAGATAGATCGGCCATCTCAGCTCCGGGCTGGGAATTATCACCGCATCACGTACCCCAAAAGTCAGTCCAAAAGCTTGAATAAATCCCAAGCCAACGGTGGCATAGCGGGTATACTGGGTGATCTTTTTGCGCCCATAGTCACCCTCTTTAGCCAGCCTTTCAAGGGAGGGTATGACAACCTGCAGAAGCGAAAAAATAATTGAAGCTGTAATATAGGGCGTAATACTCAGCGCAAATACAGACAAACTTTTAAAGGAACCACCGGAAATCGTGTCCATGAAATTCATCATGACTCCCGATCCAAACAATTGCTCCAGCCTGTCCCGATCAATAAAGGGGGTTGGAATATGTGCCCCGATCCGAAAGATCAAGAACATCAGTAGGGTGTAGATGATTTTTTTCCTGAGATCCGTGGCATTCCACGCATTCTTCACGGAATTGGCAATCATTCTATTCCTCCTCTACTTTTCCACCCGCCGCAACAATCTTCCTGGCCGCGGCTGGGCTGACTTTGTCAATTCGAATGGTCAGTGCTTTGGTCAGTTCCCCCGTTGCTAAAATCTTCACGCCATCTTTAACCGCCTTGATGAGGCCGCTTTCCAGAAGGCTTTCAATCGTCACTACCGTATCGTTCTCAAAACGTTCCAAATCACGGACATTCAAGGCGACAATGTTTTTCCTTGAGATATTATTAAAACCTCGCTTCGGCATTCTACGATACAGTGTATTTTGTCCGCCTTCAAAACCTGGTCGGACACCGCCGCCTGCGCGCGAGTTTTGCCCTTTGTGTCCTTTACCGGAAGTTTTACCATGTCCAGACCCAACTCCACGCCCCAAACGTTTAAGTGCATGTGTTGATCCTTCGGCAGGCTTAAGTTCATGCAGTTTCATGCTTACCCACACCTCCTTCTATTGAGCTTGGGTCTCTACAGTAACCAAGTGCATGCATTTATGAACCATCCCTAGAATACCAGGGGTGTCTTCATGAACTGCACTTGATCCGACTTTTCCTAAGCCAAGTGCTTGTAACACTTTGTGTTGTGCTTTTGAATACCCGATCGGACTCTTTGTCAGTGTCACTTTAATTTTCATGGCCGACCCTCCTTAGCCTAGAACTTCTGCTACGGTCTTACCTCGCAGTTTGGCAACATCCTCTGGTCGTTTGAGAGCCTTTAACCCTGCTATCGTCGCATTGACAATATTGTGGGCGTTTGCCGAACCCAAAGACTTCGTTAGGATATCATGTACTCCGGCAGCTTCAAGGCACTTCGCCAGCTTTACCTAGTCCTGCGCCGACACGACCGTGACCGTCTCCTACCACTACGAGCGCGCTAAAGCTGAAACGGCGTCCGCCCTTGACAACTTTGGCAACCCGAGCAATATGAACGACCTTTTCATTCATATCCGACTTGTTAGCTTCGAATTTAGCCAATTTGATTTCCCCCCTTTACCCTGGTTTAAAAGCTGAGCCCCGCTTCGCGTGCTGCTGCCGCCAACGCTGAGATTCTGCCGTGATAAATATTTCCTCCCCGATCGAATACAACTTGGGTAATTCCTTTTTCCAAGGCTTTCTTCGCCACCAATTCGCCGACCTTATGAGCGCCGGCGGTATTCCCACCTGACAGATCAGCAGCTTTGAACTCCGGATCGAGGGAAGAAGCAGCAACTAATGTTACACCCAGCTGATCATTGATTACTTGAGCGTAAATATGATTCAAGCTCCGGAAAATTGCCAAACGCGGGCGTTCAGCAACGCCGACTATAGTTTTGCGGATTCTCTTATGCTTTTTAAGGCGAAGAGCTTTTCGATCAATGCGCTTAATCATAGCGAACACTCCTTTCACTACTCAGCAAGAGATTTGGCCCTTGCCTATTACTGTTACTTATTTAGCACCTTTTTTACCACCAGTTTTACCAACTTTACGTCGGACAACTTCACTTTCGTAGCGAATACCTTTACCTTTGTAAGGTTCAGGCTTGCGCTCTGAACGTACAACAGCGGCAAAAGCGCCAACAAGTTCTTTATCCATCCCTTTAATCAAAATCTTATTTGGAGCTGGAATTTCAAAGTCAATTCCTTCAAAGGGAGTGAGTTCTACAGGATGAGACTTGCCGACCGTTAAGACCAGCTTATTTTCTTTTTTCGCAGCACGATAACCAACCCCGACCATATCCAGTCCCTTGGTAAATCCATTCGTAACCCCTTCCACCATATTGGCGATTAGGGTTCGGGTCAAGCCATGTAAGGATCTGCTAAACGGATCATCATTTGGTCGTATGACTTTGATCTGCGAGTTTTCAACCACAATGTTCATTAATGAATGCAGCTCTCTCGTTAAGGTACCTTTCGGGCCCTTAACTGTGACCACATTTTTATCTATTTTGAAGTCCACTCCACTGGGAATCCCAATGGGGCGCTTGCCAATTCTGGACATTCCCTGCACCTCCGCCTTAAAAAATTACCAAATGTAGGAGATCACTTCACCGCCAAGGCCCTCTTTCCGGGCTTTTTTATCTGACATAATCCCCTTAGAAGTCGAAATCACTGCGATTCCGAGTCCCCCGAGAACTTTCGGCATTTCATCCTTTTTCGCATAAATGCGTAGTCCCGGACGGCTAATCCGTTTTAGCCCGGTAATAACACGCTCCCGGTTAGGACCGTATTTCAAATACATCCGAATAACGCCTTGTTTGTCGTCTGTAATATATTCTACGTCTTTGATGTACCCTTCTGCTTTAAGCAGTTCCGCAAGCTCTTTCTTAATACGAGATGCCGGTACCTCAACTTTATCATGGTAAACCATTCCCGCATTGCGGATCCGTGTTAAAAAGTCTGCAATCGGATCTGACATTGACACTTCCGTCGTCCCCCTTCCTTACAATGTTTTACCAACTGGCCTTCCTGATTCCAGGAAGTTCCCCTTTGTGAGCCAGCTCCCGGAAGCAAATCCGGCAAATTCCAAATTTCCGCATGTAAGCATGGGGACGTCCACAAAGCTTGCAACGGTTATGCGTACGTACAGCGAATTTTTGTCCACAATTTTGGCGGACAACCATTGATGTTTTAGCCACTCTCTTGAACCTCCTTTTCTCTAATCACGGTACGGCATTCCAAAGCCGCGCAGCAACTCGCGAGCTTCTTCGTCCGTTGTTGCCGTTGTTACGAAGACTATATCCATTCCGCGAAGTTTGTCGATCTTGTCATACTCCATTTCGGGAAAGATCAGTTGCTCCTTGATTCCTAAAGTATAATTACCGCGTCCGTCAAACGCCTTCGCTGAAACACCGCGGAAGTCACGCACGCGTGGTAAAGCAACATTTAAGAGGCGATCTATAAATTCATACATCCGTTGACCTCGCAGGGTAACTTTGCACCCGACTGACATCCCTGTACGGAGTTTAAATGCCGCAATGGATTTCTTAGCCCGCGTGACCACTGGTTTTTGTCCCGAAAGCTTCATTAGGTCTGCGACAGCGGAATCGATCGCCTTAGAGTTTTGAACCGCTTCGCCGACACCCATGTTAATAACAATTTTGTCAACTTTGGGAATTTGCATGACGTTCGTATAAGCAAACTTCTGCTGTAAGGCAGGAGTGATTTCGTTTTGGTATCTATCCTTCAGACGAGCCACTTTTGGTCCCTCCTTTCGCGCTTAGTGTTTATCAGGTAAATTCACACCACATTTTTTGCAGACGCGTACTTTTCCATTTTCCGTTACCTGGACACCGGCACGTGTCACGGAATTACACTCTTGGCAATATAACATGACGTTCGAGCTGGCCATTGGAGCTTCTTTGGAAACAATGCCGCCTTGAGGCATACTTTGAGAAGGTTTCGTATGACGCTTAATGATGTTGGCCTTCTCAACGATCACCCGACCTTTCTTGCGCATCACATCGATAACTTTGCCTTTTTTGCCGGCATCTTTACCGCTGATTACCATGACAAAGTCGCCCTTTTTAACGTGTATCTTTGCAGTCTGTACCTTATGCTTAGTAGCAGCCACTTTCTTCACCTCCATCTGTCATGGGGTCTTAGATAACTTCCGGTGCCAGGGAAATAATTTTCATAAATTTATCACGTAACTCACGAGCAACCGGTCCGAAGATACGAGTGCCACGAGGGCTTTGGTCATCTTTAATGAGTACTGCTGCGTTTTCGCTAAACCGAATATAAGAACCGTCAGGACGTCTGATTTCTTTTTTTGTCCGCACAATAACGGCCTTAACAACTTCCCCTTTTTTAACAACGCCCCCCGGCGTTGCTTGCTTAACTGAAGCTACAATTATATCACCGATCGAGGCGTACCGCCGCATTGAACCGCCCAGGACACGAATACACATTAGCTCTTTAGCGCCTGAATTGTCTCCAACCCTAACCCTGGTTTGTACCTGGATCATTCCCATTGACCCCCTTCCGAACTAAATATAAAAGTATCAGAAAGCAATTGCTTTCTGAGTTATCTCAACCACACGCCAACATTTATCTTTGCTCAAAAGGCGAGTTTCCATGATTGAGACAGTGTCTCCGACATGAGCCTCATTGTTTTCGTCATGAGCCTTATACTTTTTGGTGCGGGTGATCGTCTTTTTGTAAATCGGGTGACGCTGAGTAATATCAACTGCAACCACGACAGTTTTATCCATCTTGTCGCTCACTACCTTACCAATTCGGACCTTGCGCTGAGCTCTTTCCAATCTACAAAGCCTCCTTCCTCAACTTAGTCACGTTCAATCTTTAACTCGCGCTCACGTAGAATCGTTTTACCGCGAGCGATTCCTTTACGGACTTCGCGAATTCGCATCGGGTTATCGAGTTGTTTCGTTGCCAATTGGAAACGCAAATTAAACAGTTCTGTTTTGAACTCGTCGATTTCCTGGAGAACTTCGTCTGTAGTCATGTCACGGAAATCTTTAGTTTTCATTTGCGTCACCTCCTTCTTGATCTGCACGGGTAACGAACTTGCACTCGATCGGGAGTTTATGCATTGCCAGACGCAGAGCCTCACGTGCTTGTTCTTCCGATACGCCGTTCAATTCAAACATCACACGACCAGGTTTAACAACAGCAACCCAGTATTCCGGTGAACCTTTACCACTACCCATACGGGTTTCCGCCGGTTTTGCCGTAACAGGCTTATCCGGAAATATTTTTATCCAAACTTGACCTCCACGCTTAATAAATCGGGTCATCGCGATACGAGCAGCCTCAATTTGGCGGTTCGTAACCCAGCCGCATTCCATCGCCATAAGACCATATTCACCAAAAATAATGGTGTTACCGCGTGTTGCCTTACCATGCATCCGACCACGATGTTGTTTTCGATGTTTCACTCTGGATGGGACTAACATTTAGTTTCCTCCTTCCACCTGAGCAACGACCTTCTTGGCGGGAAGAATCTCACCTTTATAAATCCAAACCTTAATACCAATTTTGCCATACGTTGTATTGGCTTCCGCAAAACCGTAGTCAATATCGGCACGTAAGGTGTGAAGAGGTACTTTTCCTTCATGATACCATTCAGTTCGGGCAATTTCGGCTCCAGCCAGACGACCGCTGCATTGAATTTTAATTCCTTGGGCTCCTGTCCGCATTGTCCGGCCAACTGTTTGCTTCATTGCCCGACGGAAGGACACCCGTTTTTCGAGTTGCAGGGCGATGTTCTCGGCTACCAGCGTGGCATCCATTTCGGGTTTCTTGATTTCTACAATATTGACTGCGACTTGTTTGCCGGTTATAGCTTCAAGTTGCTTACGCAGATTTTCAACTTCAATACCACCCCGACCGATAACAATACCGGGTTTAGCTGCATGAACCGACACTTTAACGCGACTGGCTGCTCGTTCAATCTCAACTTTTGGACAACCGGCTTGCTTAAGTTTATTTTTGACAAATGCCCGAATCTTCAAGTCTTCATGAAGAAGTTCCTTGTAGTTTCTGTCTGCATACCATCGGCTTTCCCAGTCCCGGATGATTCCGATGCGGAGGCCTTTGGGATTAACCTTTTGACCCACAGTTTAGCCCTCCTTCTTCTCGCCCACAACCACGGTAATGTGACTTGTCCGTTTCCGGATCTGGTCCGCACGTCCCATGGCTCGAGGCTTGATGCGTTTTAAAGTTGGCCCTTGATCCACACAAATTTCAGTAATTATCAGATCATCAACATTCAGGTCATAATTATGTCCTGCGTTGGCGACTGCAGACTTCAGCACTTTCGCCACATCGTCTGTGGAGCCGTTAGGTGTAAACTGAAGAATTGCGAACGCATCACTGATTTTTTTGCCACGGATCAAATTGACAACCTGGCGCACCTTACGAGGAGAGATACGTACATATTTTGCCACTGCTTTTGCTTGCATGTGCCTTTAGTCCCCTCTCGAATTAACGTAAGCCGCTGGATTTTTCGCTTCCAGCATGGCCCCTATAGGTGCGAGTAGGCGAAAACTCTCCGAGTTTGTGCCCTACCATATCTTCGGTAACATAGATAGGAACATGTTTCCTGCCATCATGAACCGCAATAGTTTGTCCGACCATTATCGGAAATATTGTTGAGCGTCTGGACCACGTCTTAATAACGCGTTTTTCACCTGATTTGTTCATCGCTTCGACGCGCTCGAGCAAACGAGGTTCGGCGAAAGGTCCTTTTTTCAGAGATCTGCTCATATATGGGCCTCCTTTCGACTACTTAGTCCGCCGTTTCACAATGAAGCGATTCGACGAGTTCTTTTTCTTGCGGGTTTTTGCTCCCAGTGCCGGTTTCCCCCAAGGTGTACATGGGTTGCGACCAAGCGAGTTACGCCCTTCACCCCCACCATGCGGATGATCACAGGGGTTCATTACCGAACCACGAACTGTTGGTCTAAGGCCCATCCAGCGAGACCTTCCGGCTTTACCAACGTGAATGTTCTCATGGTCGAGATTTCCGACTTGACCAATAGTTGCCCGGCACTCAATGCGAATCATGCGCATTTCACCGGACGGAAGTCGCAGCGTTGCATAGGAACCTTCTTTGGCCATGAGTTGAGCCGATCCACCGGCTGAGCGAACCATCTGTGCTCCTTTACCGGGTTTCATCTCGATGTTGTGTAATAAAGTTCCCACAGGGATGTTCTGAAGTGGCAGTGAATTACCAACTTTGATGTCTGCATCCGCACCGGAAGTAACTATTTGATCAACTTGTAACCCGTTCGGTGCTAAGATATAAGTTTTAAGTCCATCCTGATAGAACAGTAAAGCGATATTGGCGGAGCGGTTTGGATCATATTCAATGCTCTCGACACGAGCAGGGATGCCATCCTTATTCCGCTTGAAATCAATAATGCGGAACCTTCGTTTATGTCCGCCGCCTTTGTGGCGCACACTTAAACGTCCGTCATTATTGCGACCGGCCTTTTTAGTCAAAGGCTTTAGTAAAGAACGTTCAGGTTCTGTGCGCGTGATCTCATCGAAGGTCGACACTGTCATATTACGACGACTTGGTGAGGTGGGTTTAAGAGTTTTTAAGGCCATCGGTTTTCATTATCCTCCTTTACTTCAAGCTGCTTACAGGCCCGCGTAGTTTTCAATCTTATCTCCGGCTTTAAGCGTAGCAATTGCTTTTTTGCGGTTAGATGTTTTTCCAACATACTTGCCGACCCGCTTCTTTTTGCCTTTGACATTCATGGTACGGAGTTCGACAACCGATACTTTAAACAGCTTTTCTACCGCTGCTTTGATTTCGATCTTGTTGGCAGCGGGATCTACCCAGAAGGAGTATTTGTTCTCCTCGACAAGCCCAACAGACTTCTCTGAGATTACCGGACTTTTGAGAACATCACGTGCGTCGCGCATTACGCTAACACCTCCTCGGTTTTAGTTACCGCCGCTTTAGTCATGACAAGAATATCATGATGAAGTATGTCCATCACATTCATTCCTGCAACATCCGTTGTTTTTACACCCTCGATGTTGCGCGCGCAACGTTGGACCACCTCATCTATGTTATCCATCACGATCATAGCCTTCTTGTCTATCTGAAGAGCAAGGAGCACTTTTACCATTTCACGGGTTTTTGCTTCACCCATGCTCAAATCGTCAAGAACAATCAGCTGTTGCTCCATAACCTTCGAAGAAAGTGCCGAGTGCAAAGCCAATCGGCGGACTTTTTTAGGTAATTTAAAGCCGTACTTGCGAGGTTTGGGTGCAAATACTACCCCACCGCCTCTCCACAATGGAGAGCGTGTACTGCCGGAACGTGCACGACCTGTTCCTTTTTGACGGAATGGTTTGCGTCCGCCTCCGCGCACTTCACCGCGTAACAAGGCCGATTGGGTGCCTCGCCTTGCTCCGGCTAATTGGGATACTACCGCAGAGTGAAGAACATGAATATTCGGGGTAATTCCAAATACACTTTCGCTCAATTCAATTTCACCGACCTCTGTGCCTTGCATATTAAATACTTGAACTTTCGGCATTGCTTATTCCTCCTTTCTCAGTGTTACTTCGCCTTGACAGAAGGCTTCAGAATGAGCAACGATTTATTCGCTCCCGGGACAGCCCCTTTGATCAAGATCAGGTTTTTATCGACATCAACTCGCACAACTTCCAGGTTTTGTATGGTAACGCGCTTGCCACCCATACGTCCGGGCAGCTTACGACCTTTATATACTCGAGCCGGGCCCTTCGCGCCTAAGGAACCTGTCCGATAATGATATTTCGAGCCATGCGCCATCGGTCCGCGATTAGCATTATGACGCTTGATCATTCCAGTGAAACCCTTTCCCCTAGATGTACCGACAACATCAATTTTGTCGCCAACAGTGAATAAATCCACTTTTACTTCCTGGCCGATTTCAAAACTCTCCACATCACTGGTCCGGAACTCACGAACATAGCGCATCGGCTTCAGTGAAGCCTTTTGGAAGTGCCCTTTGCGCGGTTTATTGCATAAGCTTTCGCGCAGAACTAAAAATCCAAGTTGAATAGCGTTGTAGCCATCACACGCTACAGTTTTCTTCTGGACCACCGGGCACGGACCCGCTTCGATAACTGTAATCGGAACTACACGTCCTTCGGGTGTGAAAATCTGAGTCATACCTATTTTTTTGCCTAAAATTCCTTTGGACACGAATGCCACCTCCTAAACGCTTTGAAGTGCGCCAGTTTCGTTCCGGAGCACGAGAGCGTCGTTTTATTTATTTTGTCGCGATCTTCGACGGTAACTACTCCACGCTACCGGGCGTTTCTCGCAGCAAACATAACAGTAGTATATCACAGAATAAAAAGTTTAGCTACTCCAAAACAACGAAATATGCTAATTACAGCTTGATTTCTATGTCCACACCCGCGGGTAAGTCTAAACGCATAAGCGCATCCACAGTTTTTGGCGTAGGCTCCAGAATATCAATCAAACGTTTATGAGTGCGCATCTCAAACTGTTCGCGAGAATCTTTATTGACATGAGGAGAGCGTAAAATTGTATAGACGCTTTTCTCTGTCGGTAGGGGAATCGGTCCACTGACCTGCGCTCCAGTCCGCTTGGCAGTTTCTACAATGCGTTCGGCGGATTGGTCAAGAGTTTTATGGTCAAAGGCTTTAAGGCGAATCCTAATTTTTTGGCTCATAAGTTTATATCTACCTCCTCATATTACCCGTTACACGGGTTTCGAGCGTAAAAATTCCCTGGTTCAAGCGGAGTCACCTGCCCAGCAACCTTCTACACCCTTCCAGAAGTCAGAGGTCAGATGCCAGAGATCAGATAGATGAGCACGGCACTCAACCATCAGACGCTTTGGTATCCAACCTTCGTTCGCAGAGAGGAAGAAATCCTTCCTCTCTGCGAACTCCGAAAAGTTCACGATTATTCATTAATCTTAGAAACAACACCCGAACCAACGGTGCGGCCACCCTCGCGGATAGCAAAACGAAGTCCTTCTTCCATAGCGATTGGAGTGATGAGTTCAACATTAATCGTCACGTGGTCTCCCGGCATAACCATTTCAATACCCTCTGGAAGAGTGATAACACCGGTTACGTCCGTTGTACGGAAGTAGAATTGCGGACGATAGTTGTTGAAAAACGGCGTATGGCGTCCGCCTTCTTCTTTATTCAAGATATAAACCTCACCCAAAAATTTTGTATAAGGTTTAATTGAGCCTGCCTTAGCTAAAACTTGTCCCCGCTCGACTTCTTTACGATCAACGCCACGCAGAAGCGTACCGATATTATCTCCAGCCTGTGCTGAATCAAGGAGTTTACGGAACATTTCAACCCCGGTTACAACGGTCTTACGAGTATCCGTCAAACCAACGATTTCAACTTCGTCTCCAACTTTAACCGTTCCGCGATCAACGCGACCCGTCGCAACTGTACCACGACCAGTAATTGTGAAGACGTCCTCAATAGGCATCAAGAAAGGCTTATCCTTGTCGCGCTCGGGAGTTGGAATGTAGGAATCAACGGCATCCATCAACTTCCAGACATCCCCGCACCATTCGCATTCACGTGTTCCACAACCGCAGTTCAGGGCTTTGAGAGCAGAACATGGAATGATGGGAATATTGTCGCCATCAAACTCGTACGCCGTTAGGAGTTCGCGAAGTTCCATTTCGACGAGTTCGATAAGCTCCTCATCGTCAACCATGTCTTTTTTGTTAAGACAGACAATAATATTAGGAACACCTACCTGGCGAGCCAGGAGGATGTGTTCACGAGTTTGGGGCATAGGGCCATCAGCAGCAGACACGACGAGGATTGCACCATCCATTTGAGCTGCGCCGGTGATCATGTTTTTAACATAGTCAGCGTGGCCTGGGCAGTCCACATGAGCATAGTGACGAGTCGCTGTCTCATACTCCACATGAGCAGTGGAGATGGTAATTCCACGCTCGCGCTCTTCAGGGGCTTTGTCAATTTCATCAAACGCCGTGGCTACTGCGCCACCGACTTTGGAGAGACAAACGGTGATTGCCGCTGTCAAGGTGGTTTTCCCATGGTCGACGTGACCAATGGTTCCAATGTTAACATGTGGTTTCGTTCGCTCGTATTTCGCTTTCCCCATTTTTTTCACTCCCTTAAAATAATTAGATATTTCTTATTTCAAAGAGGTTTTAGAAACTCGAAGATTTTGAGCTTCTAATTTTCAAGCTTCGAACCTCGAACCTCGAACCTCGAACCTCGCTTAAGCGCCTTGGCGTTTGGCAATGATGCCTTCGGCAATGCCTTTAGGCACTTCTTCATAGTGGTCAAACTGCATAGTATAGGTCCCACGTCCTTGAGTGGCGGATCGTAGATCCGTCGCATAGCCGAACATTTCGGAAAGTGGAACAAATCCCCGGATAATTTGGGCATTACCATGGGTTTCCATTCCTTCAATTCGTCCTCGGCGTGAGCTTATATCCCCAATAACGTCTCCCATGTAATCCTCGGGTAAAGTCACTTCAACTTTCATGACTGGTTCAATGATCGCAGGGTCCGCCTTGAGTGCACCGGCTTTAAAGGCCATGGATCCGGCTATTTTAAAGGCCAGTTCTGAAGAGTCAACATCGTGGTAAGAACCGTCATAAACGGTAGCTCGCAGGTCAAGAACAGGGTATCCGGCTAAAATACCATTTTGCATGGCTTCCTGGATACCAACACCAATGGGGTTAATATATTCCCTGGGAATAACCCCGCCGACCACTTTATTGACGAACTCAAAGCCGCTTCCCGGTTCAAGCGGCATAAGTTCGATCCAGCAGTGTCCGTATTGTCCACGGCCACCAGACTGGCGAACAAACCTTCCTTCGGATTTGACAGTACGCCGAATGGTTTCTTTGTAAGCAACTTGTGGGCGTCCTACATCACATTGTACACTAAATTCCCGCTGCAGGCGGTCAACAATAATCTCGAGATGGAGCTCGCCCATTCCTGCAATAATCGTCTGCCCGGTTTCAGGATCTGTGCGAACTCTAAAGGTCGGATCTTCTTCAGCAAGACGAGTAAGTGCACTTCCCATTTTTTCCTGGTCCACTTTCGTCTTAGGCTCAATTGCCACATCGATTACCGGCTCAGGAAACACCATTTTTTCCAGGATAATGGATGCGTTCTCATCACACAAGGTATCCCCTGTTGTAGTGTCTTTCAACCCAACTGCGGCTGCAATATCCCCTGAACGCACCTCCTGGATATCTTCGCGGTGATTGGCGTGCATTTGAAGAAGGCGTCCAATGCGTTCTCTTTTGCCTTTAGTTGAATTATAAACATATGAACCGGCACTCAACACACCGGAATACACCCTGAAAAAAGCTAACTTGCCGACGAATGGGTCAGCCATGATCTTGAAGGCCAACGCGGAAAATGGTTCGCTGTCAGAAGCTGTCCTATGCTCTTCCGCGCCGTTCGGATTTATCCCTTTAATAGGCGGCACGTCTAAGGGCGACGGCATGTAATCAACTACGCTGTCAAGCAACGGTTGCACACCTTTGTTCTTGAAAGCAGATCCACATAGAACCGGGATAAATTTGTTCCCGATAACTCCGCGACGTATACCGTCACGAATTTCCTGCTCCGTGATTTCTATCCCTTCAAGATACTTCATCATGAGTTCATCACTCGTTTCAGCGACCGCTTCAACCATTTTATCATGATACTCATTGGCTAATTCAAGCAGGTCTTCCGTAATCGCGTCGTGTACTTCGGCAGTGCCTAAGTCGTCCGTATAAATAGTGGATGTCATCGTAACTAAATCCACGATACCTTTAAAGTTTTCCTCGATACCAATCGGCAACTGAATTGGAACAGGGTTGGCACCCAACCGATCAGCTATCATTGATACACCACGAAAGAAATCAGCACCCAGCCGGTCCATTTTATTAATAAAAGCGATACGGGGAACTTTGTATTTATCCGCTTGACGCCAGACAGTTTCGGATTGGGGTTCAACTCCGCCGACAGAACAGAATACTGCTATCGCACCATCAAGTACCCGTAGAGAACGTTCGACTTCTACCGTGAAGTCCACGTGCCCTGGTGTGTCTATTATGTTAACCCGATTATTCTTCCACTCGCAGGTTGTAGCTGCAGAAGTAATGGTAATGCCGCGTTCCTGTTCCTGGATCATCCAGTCCATTGTTGCCGCCCCATCATGAACTTCACCAATTTTATGCACTCGTCCAGTGTAAAAAAGAATACGTTCCGTTACCGTTGTTTTCCCAGCATCAATGTGCGCCATAATTCCGATATTGCGAGTATTTTCTATTGCAAATAGTCTTGCCACGGTGATTCCCCCTCCTTTCTGTCAACATCATATGCATCAAACTACCATTTGTAATGCGCAAAAGCCTTATTGGCCTCCGCCATTTTATGCATATCCTCTTTCTTCTTGACAGAACCGCCCGTATTGTTAGAAGCGTCGAGTAATTCTCCGGCAATCCTTTCCTGCATGGTTTTTTCGCCGCGCTTTCGTGCCATAGCGACAAGCCAGCGCAGACCAAGCGTAGTGCGTCGATCGGCACGCACTTCAATAGGCACTTGATAATTTGCACCACCAACACGGCGAGACTTTACTTCCAATACCGGCATAACGTTTTTCAACGCGTTGCTAAAGACTTCTATTGGATCTTTACCAGATTTTTCTTTAATTATTTCAAATGCATTATGGCAAATAGCCTCTGCTGTTCCCTTTTTACCGTCTAACATAATTTGATTAATAAGCTTAGTTAGAGTTTGATTTTTGTAAATCGGATCCGGCAGAACATCGCGTTTCCCGATATATCCTTTACGTGGCATTAGTTTACTCCTTTGTAACGTATTTCTATACACTTTTATGCAATACTTTAAGCCTTTTTAGGATATTTAGCTCCGTATTTCGAGCGTCCTTGCGCACGTTTTTGAACTGCGGTTGTGTCCAGGGTGCCACGAATCACGTGATAACGTACGCCTGGGAGGTCTTTAATACGACCACCCCGGACGAGAACCACGGAGTGTTCCTGTAAGTTGTGTCCGATTCCTGGAATATAAGAAGTTATCTCGAACCCATTAGTCAAACGTACACGCGCAACTTTTCGAAGTGCGGAGTTAGGTTTTTTCGGAGTAGTAGTATAAACTCTGGTACAAACTCCACGTTTTTGAGGAGACCCTCCTGATGGATATTGCTTACGCTTAAGAGAGTTATAGCCCCACTGTAAAGCTGGAGCTGTTGATTTTTTTTCAATTGAGGCACGTCCATTACGAATAAGTTGATTAATTGTCGGCATGTCTCCACCTCCTTTCTGATCAGATCAATATACAAGGAATTGCTTGCAGCAGCATTTTGCAAGCAATTCCAAAACCTACGATACGTATCCTCCCACGCTTAAGCTTGTCACTGGTCTACCAATATGGCCGCTACGGCTGTGCCAACTTCGATTCCGCATGCTTTCCCGAGTTCCTTCATAGTCTGAACCTCAATACGCTCCACATTATGGTTTGCGCACCATTCTACGACAGAACGAAGAACATGTGGTTCAGCATCTTTTGCAATAAACAAACGTCTGACGAGTCCCTTTTCCAGAGCACGTTGGGTTTGTTTTAGCCCAACTGTTTTATGTTTAACGTTTTTAAAGGTTTCATCAAGCACCAAAATGCTTTCCCCCTTAATCATACTTTAACATTTTAGCATTAGATATCCGGCGTGTCAATAATTCGATTAATTTGTTCCCAAAGTTCTTATAGTTCGATACCTTGACATGCCGGTTCCGGCAGGAATTAATTTACCGATGATCACGTTCTCCTTTAATCCCAGTAAGGGATCAACTTTTCCTTTTATGGCCGCTTCCGTGAGAACTCGAGTTGTTTCTTGGAAAGAAGCCGCAGAGAGGAAGGAATCTGTCGCCAGGGAAGCCTTAGTAATCCCTAATAATACCGGGTGAGCTACTGCAGGTTCCCCACCTCCGGCAATAGTCCGCGCATTCTCGTCCTGAAAGTCAAAAACATCAATCAGACCACCCGGGAGCAGACTCGTATCTCCCGCGTCATCAATTTTCACCTTGCGCAACATCTGACGAACCATTACTTCAATGTGTTTATCATTGATATCTACCCCTTGCAGCCGATATACACGTTGAACTTCACCTAGCAGATAGACCTGAACTCCGCGTTGACCCTTAACTTTAAGCATATCATGCGGATTGACGCTTCCTTCTGTCAACTCATCTCCTGCTTCGACTATTTGATTTTCTTTAACACAGAGTCGCGATCCGTAGGGAATAGTATACGTTAGATGCTCCTCGGTTTCAGTGAAGAGGTCTATTTCCCGTCGTCCTTTCACTTCACTGATTGATACCTTCCCGCCCGCTTCCGAGATGATCGCTTGCCCTTTTGGTTTACGGGCTTCAAACAGCTCTTCTACCCGTGGCAGACCTTGGGTTATATCACCCCCCGCAACCCCACCGGTATGGAACGTTCGCATCGTTAGCTGAGTTCCAGGTTCTCCAATAGATTGTGCTGCAATAATTCCAACCGCCTCACCCATCTCAACCGGGCGTCCGGTTGCGAGATTGCGACCGTAGCACTTCTTGCAAACACCATAACGTGATTTACATGTCAATACCGAGCGGATTATGACTGAATCGTAGGATTTGACGATTTCCTCCGCCTGTTCCTCCGAGATTTCATGCTCAGGTGAAGCGAGTACTTCTCCTGTCTCCGGATGGTTTACATCTTCCAAGACAAAGCGTCCGACAAGGCGATCTACTAAGGGTTCAATAATTTCCGGGCCATCTTTAATATCTTCTACCAATATGCCCGTCATCGTTCCGCAGTCTTTTTCACGTACTATCACATCTTGAGATACGTCTACCAGACGACGAGTCAGATAACCTGAGTCGGCTGTACGCAAGGCAGTATCTGCAAGGCCTTTCCGAGCACCGTGCGAGGAAATGAAATATTCTAAAACGGTTAACCCTTCACGAAAGTTGGCCTTGATCGGCAGCTCAATCGTTCGTCCAGACGGGTCAGCCATAAGTCCCCGCATTCCCGCCAGTTGTCTCAGCTGTTGAATATTACCCCGGGCACCGGACGTTGCCATCATGTACACCGGATTAAATGGATCCAAGTTATCCATTAACGCCTGGGTCACTGTTATCGTGGCCTTCGACNNTCAGCTTTAGTCAGGATTTCCATCTTATCCCGAGGGGCCGTTATGTCCGTTAATCCGACGGTTATTCCTGCTCGAGTAGAGAACTTGAACCCTTGATTCTTCAGCCCATCCAGCAAGGAGGCTGTCGCTTCATAACCACACCGGCGATACGTTTTTGCCACGATATCTCCAAGGCCTTTTTTGCCAATAACTTCATTGAAAAACCCAATTTCGGGAGGTATGACGGAGTTGAAGATTAATCGCCCAACGGTCGTCTCCAGGAG
>JQID01000009.1 GCA_000770645.1 Desulfosporosinus sp. Tol-M | reverse complement strand
ACAACCGTTTTGTCCCGGGCGATCGTGGAAATTGGAATTTACCCAGCTGTCGACCCGCTGGATTCTTCGTCGCGAATCCTTTCCCCTCTGGTGTTAGGAGAAGAACATTATTCCGTAGCGCGAAGTGTTCAGCAAATCCTGCAAAAATATAAGGAATTGCAAGATATTATTGCCATTCTTGGTATGGATGAGCTTTCTGAAGATGAAAAACTTATTGTTTTCCGGGCTCGTAAAATCCAACGCTTCYTGTCACAACCGTTCTCCGTTGCCGAAGCATTCACCGGCCAATCAGGAAAGTATGTACCATTGAAAGAAACTATTCGCGGCTTCAAAGAAATTGTGGAAGGAAAATACGATAACTTGTCAGAGGCCGCCTTCCTGATGGTTGGACCTATAGAAGAAGTAGTCGAAAAAGCCAAGACATTGGGGGGATAAGACATGGCAGGAGCATTCTCTCTACAGATCGTCTCCCCGGAAGGAAACGTCCTGAAAGAAGAGGTTGAGTTTGTTATTCTTCCCGGTGAAGCAGGCGAATTAGGAATTTTGCCGCACCACACAGCCCTGATTTCAGGATTGAAGATCGGTGTTATACGTTATACCCTGAACAGCACTGTTAAACGTGCGGCTGTTGCGGGGGGGTTTGTTGAAGTTGTCGATAATTCTGCAATAGTTCTTGCGGAAACTGCCGAGCTGAGTGAAGATATCGATATCGCTCGCGCAATGGAAGCTAAAGAACGGGCGCAGAAGCGTCTGGCGGCACTTTCCAGTGACACCGACGTACAACGTGCTGAGTTAGCGTTGCGAAGAGCAATTGCTCGCCTTAGTGCCGCAGGAGAAAAGAAATAAACTCTCGCTTGTAGATGTATTGTAATTTTTGTTAATAGAAAAGAAAAAGGGCCCTTCCAAGGGCTTTTTTTCTTGTGCTAGATTCGTCAGCTTCACTAGCAGAGAATGTAGTTTTATTGAGAAGACTTGAAGGAAAATCARGAATAATAGCGAATAGTGTATAGTGTGTAAGGACAAACAAGCTTTGCACAACGATTTCGGGAGGTTAATATGGAAGAGGAAATGGATTTACGGCAGTACTGGGAAGTGTTGCGCAAACATTGGGTGATCATAGTGGTATTACCACTAATTGCCGCGCTCACCAGCGGAATCATTAGTTTTTTTATCATCAAGCCGGTGTATCAAGCCTCCACTACGTTGATCGTCGGAAAAAAAGCTTTGGAGTCTGGCCAGGAAGCAATACAAATGCTGGAGAATAATGTCCTCCAAGCGAACCTACAACTTGCGAAGACTTATGCGGCAATCGCCCAGAGCCGCACCGTCGAACAAAATGTGATCAATAGCTTAAACTTACCGATGAGTATCGGAGGACTTGACAGTCTAATCTCTATAAATCCGGTGAAGACTACGGAAATTTTGGAAATTCAGGTGACTAATATAAACCCTGAATTGGCAGCGGCAATTGCCAACGCAATGGCTGAAGAGTTTTCCAAAGCTGTTATTGATATAAAAAAAGTAGATAGTGTCAGCATTGTGGATACCGCAGTGACTCCGGTTAGTCCCGTTAAACCCAATAAAAAGCTTAACGTGCTGCTTGCTTTTGTGGTGGGCTTGATGGCTGCGGTTGGCCTGGCCTTCTTGCTGGAATTTCTGGATAACACAATAAAGACCTCAAGTGATGTTGAGGAGCTTTTGGGGATTCCTGTATTGGGCGTTATTCCCAACTATCAAACAGGAAAACAAGGGTAAGAGGAGTAGATTCTATTGGCATATTCGCTAGTCACCTTTGAGCAGACGAAATCTCCCATCGCGGAGGCTTACCGGACCCTGAGGACGAATGTCCAGTTTACATGCGTGGATTCAGATACCAGGAAAATTATGATCACAAGCCCCGGACCCCGGGAAGGAAAAACAACAACAGTGGCCAACCTGGCGGTCAGTATGGCCCAAGCTGGGAAAACCGTCTTGATCATAGACGCAGATTTGCGCAATCCTACCCAGCATAAGCTTTTTGGCCTGGATAATGCTCAGGGGTTATCGGTAGCCCTGGTTCAAGATAAGGACTACCGGCAATATATTCGGGAAACAGCTGTGCCTTGTGTAAGGGTTCTCACAGGAGGTCCCATCCCTCCCAATCCTGCGGAGCTTATCGGGTCTAAACGGATGAAGCGTTTGCTCCAGGAAGTAAGCGAGCAATATGACATGGTCCTCATCGATACCCCTCCCATTGTTGCGGTGACAGATGCCGCGATTCTCGCCCAGGAAGTCGATGGAGTCATCCTGGTCCTGGCCTCTGGTGAAGTGAACAAGGAGTTTGCTCAAAGAGCGAAAGAACTGCTCGATAAAGTAGGCGCCAAGATCCTCGGGGCGGTACTCAATAAGGCGGACACGAAAACCAGCGAATATTACTATTATTACTACTATCACGGGTCTGACGATACCAAGAAGAAGCACAAGCGCCGTAAAGACCGCTCGGCACCATCGGAAGGATGATCAGATGATTGATATCCATAGCCACATCCTGCCCGGGCTGGACGACGGGTCAAAAAACATGGCAGAAACGCTGGGAATAGTGCGTCAGTTGCACGAGGCGGGATTTAAGACGCTTATCGCCACCCCGCACGTCCTGGAAGGAAGGGATTTCTTAAGTCCTGCGGAAATTCTGGCTGCAACGGAACAAGTGCGCCAAGCGGTTACCGAGGCTGGTATTCCGGTTGATATTCTACCCGGCGCTGAGAACTATATCTTCCCGGACCTAATAAAGTGGGTGCGTGCCGGAAAA
>JQID01000070.1 GCA_000770645.1 Desulfosporosinus sp. Tol-M | reverse complement strand
CATTAATATAGCCCTGTTCTTCATTAGTCGCTTCCAGCGGTACCGACACTTCAGTCGGTCGAGGAAGTGACTTTATTTTTTCTTGGATTTCCTCGACCAGTTTGAAGTCATATTCAGAACTTCCAGGGTCATTCTCTGACGTGGCTGTACCAGTAATGGTTTCCAGCAATATACTCTCCAGTAATGTTGAACAGGCATCAGCAACACGGTATTTGTCGTGATCTATTTCACATTTCGTAAGCCATGCAGAAACTGCGTCGAAAGAATCCGAGTTGTCCATCTGATCGCTTAGCCATTCGGAATACTTGTCCATATCACGGTGGTCGTAAATGTACTGGGCATCTTTAGCCTGAATATCCCTACCACCTTTTATATAGCGATATCGAGTGTCCGGTTTTCGTTTTAGAACCGCACAAGCATCCATTGCAGCATCCTGTATGAAATTCCCGATTATCTCCGTGAAGAAAATCGGTTCACTTGCTCCTCCGGAAATATACGGGAGTAGACCTTGGGCATAGTCGGAGAATTTCAAATTGATGTCACCTCCTGCAATRAATAAGACAATATTTTTCCCTGTCCGGGAGCGTCCGAAAGCGTCCGCCCAGTCCGCTTTTCAAAAGCCTTGTTTTGATAAAATTTGATTGACCCAATGAGAAGGGCATTCAAGCAAAAGTGCCAAGAATCACATTTGGTAATTATATCAAAAATCTTGGCGAAAAGCAAGATTTTCTGTAGATAAAGGGGGTGGGGGAAATGGCTAAAAATTCTAAGCAGACTTCCAAGGTGGTGGCTTCCAAGGCAAGCAAAATTCTCAATGATAATCGATACAGCAGTAACTCGAAGTCGGTTGCAGGCAGCGCTTTAAGTCAAACCAGATCTGGCAGGAAGAAGTAATCTGCCGAAGCACGGGACAGGCAGTGACGGATAACAATCAGCCTGCCTGTTCTCCCCTTAAGGGGAATTGATAAACAACGTTCATGCTCACTAAATAAATCTCAATGTCCGAATAGCGCTATAAGGACGGCGGGATGCATAAGAGTTCAGAGCACAGCGATAAAAGCTGTGTCGAGAATGAAGATGCACCCACCGTGATTTCGTGCGCCCATTTTTGGACAAGCGGAGTCTGTGGCCATCTTCTCCACAGGCTCTTTTTGTATTCCGCCGCCCTTTGCCCGGACGGAAAGGAATACAAAATGAAAATCAGGGTGCTGTATGAAGACAACATCAAGAACGGTCATCCGTTCTACACAACCATTGAAATCCCGGACGGCGATTACAGCGTAATGCTGGACACCGACTATGAACAGCGGCTTACGGAGGCAAAGCCGGAAAAGCGCGGTGAAGTCAAACGCTGTGAGACCGTCCAGGAGGTGTTCGACCTTATGAACAAGCGTGAGTATAACAACTGGCGCCAGCACAACAGGCATTGGGATGCCAGTGCTGTTCCGAACCGCATTGATGGCAAGCGCAGTAAAGCAATCCGCAAGGAGGAACAGCTTGAGCCCGGCAATGAAGTCTCAAAGATTCCAAACTATGTCGACGCATTCCCGGACTTCGCCGATGAGGAGCATCGTGATTATCAGTATGATTACGAAAACTGCTGCAGCCGCATCCGCAGCGCGATGAAGCCGGACTATGCCGAGATGATAATCGCAATCCATCTTGATGGCATGAAGCCGGGGGAATACGCAGAGTCTATCGGCGAAAAGCCGAACACGCTGAATCACCGTCTGCAGCGCGCAGAAAAGAAATTTAAAGAACTTTTTCCGAAAACGTCCTTTTCGCTCCTCTCCCGTGGCTACAAGGCAGAGGGACAACCCTCAAATCAAAATTGAGGAGGTAATTCGTTATGGAATTACAGGTTTTCAGAAATGCCGAGTTCGGCTCGGTGCGTACAACGGTTATCGAAGGCGAGCCGTATGTTGTCGGTAAGGATGTGGCGGAGGCGCTTGGATATACCAATACCCGCGATGCCCTCGCCAAGCATGTGGATGAGGAAGACAAGGGGGTAGCAAAATGCGACACCCTTGGCGGAAGTCAGGATTTCATCGTTATCAATGAATCCGGCTTATACAGCCTCATCCTATCCAGCAAGCTCCCGTCCGCGAAAAAGTTCAAACGCTGGGTGACGAGCGAGGTGCTGCCGGCCATCCGCAGACATGGCATCTACGCTGCCGATGAGCTTCTTGCCAATCCCGACCTTGCCATTGCCGCCTTCACGGCTTTGAAAGAGGAACGGCAAAAGGTCAGGGTGCTTTCGGAACAGGTAGCCGTGCAACAGCAGCAGATAACTGAAATGAGACCCAAGGCGTCATATTACGATGTCGTTCTTAATTGCAAAGACCTTGTCGCGATTTCGGTTATCGCCAAGGATTACGGATGGAGCGCCAACAGGCTCAACAGCTATCTGAACGAAAAGGGGGTTCAGTATAAGCAGGGCAAGATTTGGCTTCTGTATCAGAAATACGCCGAAAAGGGATACACCAGCACCAAGACCTTCAGTTCTCCCGGCGGCGACGGAGAGATACACAGCCACGTTCATACCTATTGGACTCAGGGCGGGCGGCTGTTTATCTATCACACGCTGAAGGCGGACGGCATCCTCCCTTTAATCGAACAGGAGGTGTGACTGATGGAACGGAATGAACGCTTCAACGCCTCCGGCTGTTATGACCCCGTTTCCTTCGAAGTCATGAGCAAAATCGAGCGTGAGGAGCGCAAGGCGGTTAAATCCGCCTTCCTCCCGCTCGTGTATATCTGCTGCCCCTACAGAAATGATCCCGTCGGCAACAGCGAAAAGGCGCGCAAGTTCTGCCGCTTCGCCGTAGACCGGGGATATATACCGCTCTGCACCATACTGCATTTCCCTCAATTCATGTCGGACACAGATCCGGAGGAACGTGAACTCGCCCTCTTTATGGACATCGTGCTCATGGGAAAATGCCAGGAAGTCTGGGTGCTCGGCGACACCATCACCGAAGGCATGAGCCGCGAACTGCATAAGGCAGAGCGGCGCAGGCAGCCTGTCCGCTATTTCAATAATGACTTTGAGGAGGCGGAACGTCATGCGTGAACTGCCCATCGCGTACGGTGGCAGCTGCTTCGCAAAGAAATGGTCGAATAAAAAAATCACCTTTGACGACCTCTGCGAAAGGCTGAAAACGACCATCCGCACCCCGGAGACTGCTGAGGAATATCCAAAGCTGCCTAAAGCGGAGCGGGACAGGGTC
>JQID01000131.1 GCA_000770645.1 Desulfosporosinus sp. Tol-M | reverse complement strand
ACATGAAGTGCACAAAATGCGGTTATGAAGCGTGCATGACGGAGTTTACCCGGGTGAGATGCAGGGGGTACTGTTCGACGGGGACTCATTTGCGGCAATGTCCCGAGTGCCAGGAAGTATCACCTTGTAATCCCTTAATAGAAGAGGTTTGGGAAGAAAAAAATAATATTAAGAGGCCGGATGATCAAGAGGAGTTTGACTTTTTCGAGTTATAGTGAGTTTTTCGGCATGATCCGCGAAATAAATCGCTTCGGCTGGTGGTGGAAAATGAATCTTATGCCGAAGAATGTATCGCAGCTATGAAAGGTGGTGAGACATGGAAGGAAGAATAGGAGCGAGAATTTGTTGCCATAAAGGGTGGTGGGGCACAGAAAGAAGAAGGATAATTTCTAATGCGTATTTGTAAAAAGTATAAAATTTGTTGTAATGTAAAATATATTGGATTTGGAGGTATTTAGAATGGCTGATCAAGAGCAAGTTATTTTTCACCCTAATTTCTTTAAAATTCCAGAAGATGGCAAGCCGTATTTAACCGAGGCGAAATGCACCAAATGCGGACAATTATGGTTTCCAAAGTTGCCGATCTGCCCGAGTTGTTTGAACGAAACCTTTGAGGACTCACCCATGGATCGGGTAGGCACACTGTATTCGTATACGGTCATGTATATTCCGCAGCCGGGACTCAAAGCTCCTTTGGCGATAGGCTATGTGGATTTCGCCAATGGGCTCAGGGTAGGGGCGCAGATTGATGTCCCGCCGGAGAATATTAGGATTGGAATGTCTCTACAGGTCGACTCTGCTGTAATCAGGGAAGATAAAACCGGCAAACAAACGATAAGCTACGTATTTAGGCCAGCGGAATAAAGCAAAGGAGGGTAAATAAGAATGAGAGACGTTTATATTGTTGGAGTAGGATGTACAACTTATTATCGAAAATCACCGGTCCCCGGGGCAGATCTCGGGCGTTTGGCAATAGTAGATGCACTGAAAGACGCCGGCCTTGAGGCCAAAGCGATCCAGAGCATCTTTGTAGGGGAAATGCCAGGACTCTCAGGCAGTATCTGTTTTGGACAACGGGTAGCTTGTACGCTGGGTATGGGCGGGGTACCGATGATGAACGTGGAGAGCGCCTGTTCCAGCGGCGCTTTAGCGTCAAGCCTGGCAATCAGAGACGTGGCCAACGGAGTTACGGATATTTCACTGGCTGCAGGCATTCAGAATATTTCTTGGTCCAGAACAGCCGGTACGGCTTTTTCGCCTGACGCCAATGACCCGGAAGGGGTTCAAGGGATAACTATGCCGGGGATCTATGCTATGAGAGCGAAACGTTATATGCACGAATTTGGCGCCACACCGGAGGACCTCGCTCTGACTGCTGTCAAAAACAGGCGGCATGCCATGAATAACCCGCGTTCGCAATTCCATGATCCAATTACGGTAGAGCAAGTTGTTAGCGCGCGATTAATATCTGATCCACTGACCTTGTTGATGAGTTGCCCTAATGCGGACGCCGGGGCGGCCGTGATCTTTACTACAAAAGAGAAAGCTATGCAGTTGGGCAAACCACTGATCAAAATATTGGTGAGCGAAGTAACTTCGGGGATTTTCACCAATGGATTCAGAGATATGACTTCGATGGAAATCACAGTCCGGGGCTCTAAAGAAGCTTATGAGAGAGCCGGCATTGGACCGGAAGATATCGATATGGTTGAGTGCCATGACGCCTTCGCGATTAATGAGCATTTATATACGGAAGCCATGGGTTTCTGTGGGCACGGCGAAGCTGTCGAGTTTATCCGCAGCGGCCAAAACGATTACGGTGGTAAAGTCGTGTTTAGCCCGCGCGGTGGCTTAATGTCGTGTGGACACCCGACGGGATGCAGCGGAGCGGCGCAGATCGCCGAAATGACTTGGCAATTACGCGGACAAGCCGGAGCTATGCAGGTGCCGAATGCTAAAACAGCAATGACCCATGTCACCGGCGGTGGAATCTACGGTTTGGATAACGCTGTGTGTACGGTTCATATCTTAAGCAGATAAGTTAATAGGGAATTGGAGTAAGCTGAGAGGACGACAAATAGGGGCAGAAATTATTACGATCGAAGCTCGGCAGGTCGTCTTCTTGGCATATTTTGGAGAAGTGAAGCAAGGGAAAGGAGCCGGATAAAATGGGCGTACAGAACAGGGTTGCAATAGTAACCGGATCTGGGAGCGGACTGGGTGAGGCAACAGCGATGATGTTGGCTCAGAACGGCGCTAAAGTGGTTGTTAATGATGTTGTTCCGGAGAAAGTAGACCAAGTAGTGGAAAAAATCAAAGCTGCCGGCGGGGAAGTCATGGGAGTGGTAGCTGATATTTCGAAGAAAGATCAGGCTCAAGCCATGGCGAAACAAGTTGTGGAACGCTTTGGCAGGATCGACATTCTGGTTAATAACGCAGGCATATCTCGGGACAAGGGCTTGCTGAAGCTCACGGAAGAAGATTGGGACATTGTGCTAAATGTTAATTTAAAAGGACCGTTCCTGTTGACCCAGGCGGTAGTTCCTTATATGAAGGAACAGAAATTTGGACGTATCGTGAATATTGCCTCCCGAGCTTATCTTGGCTGGCCAACGCAAGCCAATTATGCGTCCTCGAAAGGCGGACTGGTGAGTTTCAGCAGATCAATGGCTTTGGAACTAGCGAAGTCCCAGATCACAGTTAACTGTATAGCTCCGGGCTTGATCCGGACGCCATTGTATGATGCTTTGCCGGAGAACATTAAAGAGAACCTTGTAAAATCTCAGCCAACGGGTACAATTGGCAAGCCTGAGGATATTGGTTATGGAGTGCTGTTCTTCGCTGATGATGATGCTGACTATGTTACGGGACAGACGATCTTTATCTGCGGAGGGAAGAGTGTGCTAAGTTCCTTGTCGGTATAGTGGAAGAATAGGAAAAATTCAAGGAGGTATGCGAATCATGCAGATTAAGGGAAGAGTAGCCTTGGTGACCGGATCTGCCAGCGGGATGGGCAGGGGCACTGCCGAGATAATGGCCCAACATGGCGTTAAAATTGTTATCAACGACATTAACCAGGAACAGGTTGATGAAGTGGTTAAGGGCATCAAGGAAGCCGGCGGGGAAGCCATTGGCATCGCCGCGGATATTACCAAAAAAGATCAAGTGGAAGCGATGTTCCAGAAAGTCGTAGATACCTTTGGCCGGATTGATATCTTGGTCAATAATGCTGGAATTTCCAAGGACAAGGGCATATTGAAAATGTCGGAAGCAGACTGGGACAGTGTCTTGGCAGTTGACCTCAAAGGTGTCTTCCTCTGTTGTCAGGCAGCGATTAAGTTTATGAGAGAACAGAACTACGGGCGAATCGTGAACATATCGTCTCGGGCCTGGTTGGGAGGACCCGGGCAAGCCAATTACTCGGCGGCCAAGGCCGGAGTAGTGGGTTTAACCCGCACATTGGCCCTGGAAATGGGCAAAAAGGGGATCACTGTGAACTGCATCCCGCCGGGCATTATCGAGACTGCCATGTGGCAAGCTTTGCCTGAAGCAACCAAGGAACGATTAAATCAAGCTCAGCCCACTGGAAAGATCGGAGCGCCGCGTGATATTGCCCGGGCCGTAATGTTTTTTGCCAGTGACGAGGCCGGCTATATAACCGGACAAACCATGTATGTGTGCGGAGGAAAGAGCCTTTTTGCTAATATTGGCTAATTAGGTAAAACTGTACG
>JQID01000043.1 GCA_000770645.1 Desulfosporosinus sp. Tol-M | reverse complement strand
CAGCCGTCGTGCAGCAGCAAGCCAACTTAAAGACGGCTCAAACAAAACTTCAATCCATTCGAGAGGGATATAATGCCCAAACGTTAGCAGCGGCTCAGTCAGCACTCGCAAAAGCACAGCAGAGTTTAATCATTGCTCAGCAGAATGCGGATCCGGCTTATCTACTTGCAGGAGCTACTATCCTGGCACCGACGGATGCAGTGGTTATTAATTGTGGGCTGCAACTGTATCAATACACAACGAACAATTCAATTATCACGATCACTCCAACGGATGGCACGGAGAGTAATCTTGAAGTGGCAGCGTCGATTGATCAGGCAGATATTGCGCAGGTCGAAATAGGACAGAAAGTGGATATCACCCTTGACGCATACCCGGATGAGCATAGCAGCGGAACTGTGAGCTTAGTTGCTCTTCAAGGGACAACCACTTCCAATGTCACAACCTTTAAAGTCACGGTGGCGGTAGAAAAAGCCAGTAACAAACTTCGCTCCGGAATGAACGCTAATATTGATATCGTGGTGGCAGAGGCCGATAATGTTCTGACAGTTCCAAGTGAAGCAATCAAAACTGTAGATTCTAATAAAATAGTTCTTGTACCAATAACAATAACTACAAGCGGCAAAGATCGAACGGGTCAAGCAGGTCAGGCAGGTCAGGCAGTTCAGGATCAAGCAGCACTATCAGGTACAAGAGGAACTGCAAGTAGTGGGAAGGGCGTACAAAATGTAAATACCCGACCGGTCACAGTGGAAGTCGGTTTGGATGATGGGACCAATGTGGAAATCAAAAGCGGTTTAACGGAAGGTCAAGAAGTTGTGACGGGAACTCGTACAACTACTAGCACAACTACTACACCTAGAGCAACTTCGGGATTCAGTCTTGGAGGCGGCGGGAATAGAGCAATAAGCGGTGGTGCCCGTCCTGGGCAGTGAGTTTAGGTCACATTAAACAAGTGTTGAGTAACGAACTGTCGACAAATCAAACGTATGCCTAAGAGAAAAAACAGCAAACCCGAAGAAGATGTGCTTTATGGTGAAGTCGGGAGGGGTGTTATTTGATAGCTCTCAAAGGGATCAAAAAGATATATACTAACGGTGATATTCAAGTGGCAGCTTTGGCAGGGGTGGATCTCCACGTAGGAGCCAGCGAGTTTGTAGCGATTATGGGACCCTCTGGTTCCGGAAAATCGACTATGATGAATATTTTAGGATGTTTGGATACGCCAACAGAAGGGGAGTATTATCTCGATAAAATCGATGTAGCGAAGGCTAGCAGTGATGATTTGGCCGTAATTCGGAATCGCAAGATTGGGTTTGTCTTTCAAGGATTTAATCTTCTTCCCCGAACGACGGCTTTAGAAAATGTGGAACTTCCCATGCTCTATGCCGGTATAGGCGGTAAAGAAAGACGGACCCGAGCCGTTACTGCTTTAGAATCGGTTGGTCTTGGCGATCGGACTCACCACCGTCCGAAAGAACTCTCGGGTGGTCAACAACAGCGGGTAGCCATTGCCAGGGCGCTTGTCACAGGACCTGCAATCATCCTGGCGGATGAGCCTACCGGAAATCTTGACAGTCGATCAAGTGAAGAGATTATGGCAATCTTTCAGCGACTGCACTCTGCGGGAAACACGATTGTTATTGTAACGCATGAACCGGATATCGCCGAATTTACCCAAAGGATTGTGCGTGTTCGTGATGGTCTTATTGAAAAGGATGAAAAAGTAAAAAATCAGCGCAAGGCCCAAGCACAGGCCCTTGAGGAAGGAGTAGCAAAGTGAACTTACTGGAAAGCATTCGAGTTTCTTTGCGGGCTTTACGAGCTAATAAACTGCGTTCATCTTTGACAATGCTGGGGATTATTATTGGAGTGGCGGCGGTTATTGCCATGGTTGGAATTGGGAATGGAGCAACCGCCTCGATCACTTCCCAAATTCAAGGTATGGGTTCGAACCTTCTGACGATCAGCCCCGGGCAGTCAAATTCAGGAGGAATTAACGGGGGGGCAGGAAGCGCCGCCTCCCTAACGATGGACGATGTTAAAAAGATTCAAGCACTTGGACCAGCCGTGAAAGCAGTCGCCCCAATTGCGGGTTCCAATGCGCAAGTGGTCCTGGGGTCTGGAAATACCTCTACAAGTATTAACGGAACCACAGAGGATTATGAAGTCGTTAAAAATGTCTCCTTGGCTCGTGGCCGTTATCTTACCAAAGAGGACGTGGATAGCAGTGCCAGGGTTGCGGTCTTAGGCCCGACGGTTGTCGAAAACCTCTTGGGGGACGCGAATGCAGCCGTTGTCGGGAAAATCATTAAAGTAAACAATGTTCCTTTTCAAGTTATTGGGGTGACGACGGCTACAGGATCTAGCGGGTTTCAGAGTAGTGATGATATGATTACGGCACCGATCACGACCGTTCAGGCACGCTTAATCGGGAAAAAGACGGTGCGTAATATTTTGGTCTCGGCTTCTTCAGAGGCGCTTATGCAAACGGCACAAGATGAGATTACAGCCGCTTTGCGCAAATCCCATAAGATTCCGGACGGCAAAGATAATGACTTCAGAGTTCAGAATCAGGCGGATATGTTAGCAACTATGACCAGTGTGACTCAAACCTTAACAATGCTCCTGGGCGGCATCGCAGGGATTTCTTTGCTGGTTGGGGGAATTGGGATCATGAATATTATGCTTGTTTCGGTCACCGAACGAACACGAGAAATCGGAATCCGTAAGGCGATCGGGGCAAAAGGCAAGGATATTTTATTGCAGTTTCTTATTGAAGCGGTCGTGCTCAGTGTTTTGGGGGGAGGCATCGGCATCGCCCTTGGTTATAGAGGATCTAACCTTGCTGGGAAGGTCTTAATAATGAACACCGGTATTTCCATGGCCTCAGTTTTTATGGCGTTTGGCTTTTCGGCGGGAATCGGCATTATTTTCGGGGTTTTCCCAGCGCGAAAGGCTGCTGCTATGGACCCGATTGATGCCTTAAGATACGAGTGATTTAAATTTCAAAAAGAACAGATACAATGTAGATTAAAATATATTTATTAAAAGCAGGGAGGAGAAATAATACATGGGGAAAAAGAAGCAGACCCTTAAGGTTTTGGGTGTTCTGATGATGGTATTATTGCTGATAGGAATGATCCCGGGGGTTGCTTCAGCGGCCGGTGATGATGGCAGTACATGGCTTTCCTTGCTCAACTTTGCGACTAGCGCAGATTCAAAACTGATTGYGGGAGAAACGAAAAATATAAATGTTCAGCTTTGGAATAACRTATCTGACCCCTTTACAGGATCTGTGGGCAGCGTTACCATAACAGACTCCGAGGGGGTTCAAAGATTATTTCCTATTTCCGGGTCAGGTGGAAACTATACAATTTCCAATGTAACGTTAGAAAACGCTGGAGATTATCAATTAGTCATCCGCCAAGGAGCAATGGGTACAGCCTTAGCCGCAGGGACGATAACGGTGCTGAATGCCAAATCAATCATGACAGACTCTCTTGTAATGAATACGAATAAAACCATAAATATTAAGGTTATGGATTCCGCAGGTAATCCATTGGTCCGTAAATCTATAACTGTAGACGGGACTGCAGTAGGAGCTGCGGATTCAACTTATACAACGCTTAGCGATGGAACGTTTACATTTACGATGACCCCTACTGCGTTGGGAACCGCTAACATCATTTAGGCCGGGAATGTGATGGGTACGATTCGGGTTCTTCCCGCCTATCCTCAAAATGCTGGTATCGGAGGTACGACGGAGGATAACGTTTCCCTGGCGTTTGCCATTGCCCAATGTGGATGGACGAGGGGGATCCCTTATGTCATTTTATCTCGCGATGAGCAATTTTCGGATGCTCTCGACGCAGTTCCGCTTTCGAAAAAACTTAATGCTCCGATATTAATGACGGATTCTGCGAAATTAGACGATCGGACGTTAGCGTAAATCCGTACTCTCGGTGCTAAGAATATT
>JQID01000044.1 GCA_000770645.1 Desulfosporosinus sp. Tol-M | reverse complement strand
TTCAATGAAGAGAAGAATATTGGCGAAGCCATCCGGAGTATTGTGAAACAGGACTTTACGGGTTCCATCGAAATAGTCATTGTGGATGGTAACTCCACGGATAACACGGTTGAACTAATCAAAGAAATCACCCTTAAAATGCCGGTGAATCGCTCTATTAAACTCCTGACAAACCCCCTGCGTTTTATTCCCATAGGCCTCAATATTGCGTGTCAAAACGCTGCCCACGATATAATTGTCAGGTTAGACGGACATACGCAAGCACCGTCTAATTACGTCTCAGAATCGCTTAAAGCTTTAAAAGAGATTAATTTTAAAGGGGCTGTCGGCGGCCGCTGCGATATTCAGGCCTCAGACAGCACCATTATGTCCAAGGCTATTTCCATTGGGGTTAGTCACCCGTTGGGCGTGGGTAATGCCTTGTACCGAACATTAAAAGATCAATCGGAAACTCTAATTGACGTGGATACCGTGCCTTTTGGGGCTTTTACCAAGGAGCTGTGGAAAAGCCTGGGCGGATATGACGAAAATCTAATATTCGATGAAGATTATGATTTTAATTATCGGGTAAGGACCAAAGGTTATAGAATAGTCATGAACTCTAAAATAGTCCTCAAGTACTTCGCCCGAAAAGATCTGGCCGGTCTTTGGACTCAGTATTACCGTTATGGTTACTGGGCCAATAAGTTTTGCCTCAAGCATCAAATCATTCCCAGCTTCCGAAGGATTATCCCGGCAGCGTTTGTCTTGATGGTCATCCTGTTAGCTTTAAGCAGCGTTAAGGGTTTGTCTGCCTTGATGACTATTTATTTTGGTACAATTCTGGTCATTAGCGGGTCTGAGGGTATCGTCAAGAAAAAGAGTTTTCCCTTAGCAGTCTGCTTATTGCCTGTTTTTCCAACCTTACATTTTTCCTATGGACTGGGCAGCATCACGAGTTTATTAACCTGGCTCAAGGACAAAGTGATCAAGTCTTAAAGGGTGAATCCTAGTTCATAGATTTCCAAGTAGGAAGGAAATCCTGATTTTATTGTCGAATACGATCGTAGTGAACTTAGTGAACTCGCTTACGCTTAAGCTGAACGAGGCCCTACTTCCACTTGCAGAATTGGGGGTCTTATGCTTGGATAACGTAACGGTTAGCTTCTTTTAGCAGAAAGGGGGCAGAAAAATGGCTTACCGGATATGTAGAAGGCATTATAACTTTGTGAAAATCATGGCAATAATTGTAATTGCTCTTATGTTAACGGGAATGCTTCCTGCAAAACAAGTTTTTGCAGCGGGGTTTGACCAAAAAGCATATTATCTGGAAATAGGGCAAAAACTGGACTATTGGGCGAACAGGTATAATATTCCCCCTGTCGTCTTAAAAGCCGTTGCCTGGATGGAAAGCGGATGGTATCAAAACGCCAGGAATCCTCTCGACAATAGCCCGCTGGCGGATCAACCGCTTATGGGATACGATGGAATCGGCATTGGAATTATGCAAATTTCCAGTTATAATCCTGAAAATACGGCTGAACTGGATAAGCTGAAAAATGACATCGACTATAACATCGAAGTGGGTTGTCAGCTGCTGAATCAAAAATGGCGGGCTTTCCCGAAAATCGGCAACGGAGACCGCAATATCCTGGAAAACTGGTATTTTGCGGTATGGGGATATAACTCCTGGCAAGGGAGGAATAACCCCAATGATCCGCTGAGCCAAGGGAAGAGTTGCTATCAGAACGTTGTCTTTGCCTTAATGGGACAAAAATACAATAGTGCAATTACCTTTGCTCCCGGCGTGACTCCCCTACCCAAAAGCAGTTTACCGGCAACCGGAGCTCCGGGTATCTCCAGTCTTTGGAGCACACCTGGCCCAACCCATCGCGGGGATCTTCAATATAATGTAGCAAACCTTGTCTCCGACGGAGGGAAAAACTATGGGGGACCGTTTTCTGATGCTTCGGGTGATTACTGGTTTTCGTTTAGTCGTCGGGCTTCCTATTACGCACTGGGATTTTACACAACAGCCTATAACAACCCGGCAATCACGAGTCTTGACAAGACAATGTTAGGGGATAAAATCCTTCAAGCGGATCGGAATCTTCTGGCGGAAGCGGATAGTCTTGTCAATAAAACGAACCCTTCAGCCTATGATCTGGCAACAGCAGCCAAATATTACTGGACAATTCTGCAGGGTCCAAATCTTAATCCCATCGTAATGTTGCGCGCCCAGGCGGGCTTGACCAAGGCCCAAACGACGCTGCCCGCGCCTATTGATCCGATGCCAATTCCTCCGGCTCCATTGCCTGTTCCTGCTAAAGCAACCGTAGAACGTTTGGCAGGTTTGCGAGCAGTCGATACCGCCATTGAACTTTGCAAAGCAGGATGGACCACAGCGGATACCGTTGTGATCGCCACCACGGCCAATTATCCGGATGCCCTGGCCGGGGCGCCCCTTGCTAAAAAATACAATGCACCTATGCTCTTAAATCCTCCAGGCAGCTTAGATCCTGAGGTGCTCAAGGAACTCCGTCGTCTCGGCGCTAAAAAGGTCTATATCCTGGGGGGCACGGCGGCGATCAGCGAGCCTGTCTTTAGGGCTTTAGGGGACTTAAGTCTAAATCCGGAACGAATTGCCGGGACGACTGCCGCTGAAACGGCAGCCGAGATTGCCAGAAAACTTGGGTCCAATCAAACCGTCATTCTAGCCTCTACACTCAATTTCCCGGATGCCATGGCTGCCTCGGCACCGGCAGCAGCTTTGGGGATTCCGATCCTTCTTACCGGACGGGATGCTTTACCGGAAGCGACTCAAGCGGTATTTGCTGACTTTCAGGTCACGAAAACAATTATGGTGGGGGGAGGCGCTTTAATCGCACCCAAGTTGGATGATCCCCAAAAAGGACCTTTAGCCCAATATGGTCCCCTTCGTTTAAAGGGGCTTACCAAATACGATACGGCTCTGGAAATCGTGAACTACTTTGAGCAAGAACTCCAGAAAGTATACAACGATCAAGGAACCCAGAAAGTTTTCATCGCTACCGGAGCTAATTTTCCTGATGGTCTGGCGGGAGGCGCGTTGGCTGCTAAAACCGGAAGCCCGCTCATTTTAATAGATACCTTTGAGATTAAGCCGGAAGTGCTCAGTTGGCTGGCCGGTATCAAGGATAAAAATCCGCAAGTTTATGTCTTGGGTGGAACCGGAGCGATCTCGGAAGCCAATCAGGAACTGATCGAAAAAACGATCTTACCCCCAGGCGACGATAAGCCGGCGTATTAACAGAGTTCTTAGCGTCAGATGGAGTTTTACTCCACCTGACGGTTAGAAATAGTTATCCAGGGCTGTACAGTTCTTATCTCCCTCTTAAAGAAGAGGGAGATAAGAACTGTTAGCTATCGGATTACAACATGTTATATGGAAGGATGAAGGTTGATTTGTCGAAACGTCATCGCTATCTTGGGTTATTGATCTTATTTGGCATAGCACTCTTTGTCCGACTTCTTTATATTAAGCTTTACCCGGCAGACTATTTGATTTCCTCAGACGGATTAACGTACTCCAATATTGCGGAAAACCTCCTACAAGGGAAAGGGTTTATCACGACGATACGGGATCGGGATTACGCTGTCGGCCCGGTCTACCCTTTGCTGATTGCCATCACCTATATTTTCTTTGGGGTAAAGAACTATTTCGCCGTAGTCCTTCTGCAAGCCGTCATCAGTGCCCTGACGACGGTTTTAGCATACCTGATTGGGGAACGTTTATTCGGCAAAGCCTATGCCTGGATACCCTATCTGTTAATGCTGGCCTATCCGATGTTTTCCTTCTGGACTATTTACGTATTGACGGAAACGACCTATATTTTCATGATAACCCTCTTCATCTGGGCAGCTGTCTTCTATAGTCAAAACGTTCAGAGGGGTAAAAAACATCTGAGCAGTACCCTGTTGTTAGGGATAATCCTCGGTCTCGGCAATTTGGTGAGGCCTATTTTGTTACTCATCTTTCCGGTACTCTTTTTTTGGCAATGGTTTCTGCATAACTGGGATTTTAGAAAGGGTCTGAGAGATATTATCCTCGTTGGGTTAGCAATGTCTCTGGTTATGAGTCCTTGGTGGGTTCGAAATGCTCTGCGYTACCACCAGTTCGTTGCCGTCACAAATTATGGCGCTTATGAATTTTATGCGGGCAATAACCCCTATACAGTTACGGATGATTTCTTTGTGATGGCAGCAAAAACCTATGATCCGGAAGTAAAAGCCCGGGTGGAAAAACTGCCGGTCATGGAGCAGGAAGCGGAATACTCAAAACTCGCTAAAACGTATATCCTTCAACATCCAATTCAGTGTATCGAGCGGACCCTGACAAAAGCCGTTAATTTGTTTTGGAAGCCATTAACAGTAGGGGAGCAGGAATTTTTTAAATTTTCCGGCTATCAAACAGATGCCTGGTATTTAGTTTTAGGGCTGATCGGTGGAATTATGGGATTGGTACAATTCCGGAGATACGGGTTTGTGGTTTTGCTTACCTTGTACTATAGTTTAGTTGTTAGCCTG
>JQID01000105.1 GCA_000770645.1 Desulfosporosinus sp. Tol-M | reverse complement strand
CACTAAAAAAATCCCGGGGAGAAGTTTCAATTTACGATCCGATTGGGATGGATAAAGAGGGTAATTAGATTTGTATTAGATGCAAGATGTACTTGGTTCAAACGAGGAGGATATTTCTGTAAAGGTTGAAAACGAGTCAGAGCAAAAAGCTCTGCTCGAACTTGTCAAGAAGTTAAACCGAAGGGAAAAAACGGTGCTTCAGTGGCGTTATGGGTTGAGGAACAGTCCTAAACGGACACAAAGGGAGATAGCCAAGGCCCTGGATATTTCTCGTTCGTATGTTTCCCGCATTGAAAAGAAAGCGATTCAAAAATTAATGGAAGAAATGAGAAAGATTAATTCTAAAAAATAAGTCCATTACTTGCTTACGAGGTATCCTCTAAGGTATAATCATAGAAACATCTGCAATACCATGGAGGATTCAATGATTAAGTATTTTCAACCAACAATTCAAGCGCCTTCCCTTGATCTTATTTCGGTTGAGCAACTTACTCGGGACGGGATCAAAGGGCTTATTATAGACTTGGATAATACTATGACCCCATGGAATGATGTCGAAGTAGCTCCTAAAGTGACAAAGTGGTTTCTAAAAGTTAAGGCTGCCGGTATTAGTGCGTGCGTTGTGTCCAACTGCAGTAAGCGCCAGCGCGTAGCCGTTGTTGCGGATTACTTGGATATTCCTTTTGTTTTCGGGGCGTTTAAGCCTCGAAGAAGAGCGTTTCGGGTGGGCATGAGACTTTTGGGAACAGAGTATAAGAATACGGCTGTGATTGGAGATCAGTTGTTTACGGATATCCTGGGTGGAAATCGGCTCGGCCTTTACACGATATTAGTCACCCCCATTAATGATCGTGAATTTATAGGAACTCGCTTTCTGCGTCGAATGGAGAAGGTGCTCGTCTGGTTGATGAAGCATTGCGCTCCGGCGAAACCCGTTAGCCCAAGATAGATTGAGAATTGAGAATTGAGAATTAAGGGAATGGTCAGCCATTCCTTTTTCATGCTTTATGGAGCGCCCCTTCCCGCCATATGGCATCTAGCCATCCAGGCGATGCTCTAACCCCGAACGTCCTGTTCGAGTCATAGCCAACGGTCTAATCTCGAATGTTCTGTTCGAGTCCTGGCCAGCGAATTCATGAAGTAAAGGAATGTTATAAATGGAGAAACATTATGCGGTTATCGGGGATCCAATTGAACACTCCCTCTCTCCAAGGATGCACAATGCCGGGTATGAAGCCTTAGGAATTGACGCAGAGTACCAACGTTTTCACGTAAAGCCCAGCTATTTGGCGGAGGCGGTAGATGGCCTTTGTGCCCTGGGGTTTTCCGGTTGGAACGTAACTCTGCCCCATAAGGAGAAGGTCACTTCCCACCTGGATACGCTTACTCCCCAGGCCAGGCGCGTTGGTGCTGTCAATACCGTGAAAATCCATGAGGGGAAGCGAATTGGTCATAACACGGATGGCGATGGGTTTATCCGTTCTGTGGAAGGAAATCTCAACGGGTTTAAGGGGAAAAAAGCAGTTTTACTCGGGGCGGGCGGAGCCTCTAAAGGGATTGCCTTAGCACTGTCTGCACAGGGTATGCAAGTACATATTCTTAATCGCACGCCTGAAAAGGCAACGGTTCTAGTGGAGTTGATTAAGCATTGGGGTGGAACGGCAACGTCTGGGAAGTTTGCTCCAGGGGACTGGATTGAGGATGTCGATCTTTTGGTGCAGACGACTTCGGTTGGGTTACGTGGTGAGCCATTTCCGTTTTCCGTACAAGGAATTTCTGAAAAAGCGCTCGTTGTCGATATTATCTTTAACCCCAGGGAAACGGCTTTTCTACAAGAGGCCAAAAAACAAGGGTGCCGAACGCTTAACGGTTTAGGTATGCTGCTTTATCAAGGGGCTTTAGCTTGGGAGTTCTGGCTGGGAGGTCAAGCTCCCGTCGAGGTAATGCGACAGGCCTTGTATAGGGCACAGTCCTGACAGATATATACATGTGTAGCAGGGCACGGTCTTGATAGATATATCCATGTATAGAAAACAGTCCTGACCGTCCTGTTACGGAAGAGTGGGTGTAAATCGTTTTAAGATTTGCCGTGGATTAAGCCGAGAGCAAAAGGAAAGATAGAAATGAGCAGAGTCAGAGTCAGGATTAAGGAGCGAGGATATACGCTGCTGGAAATGTTGCTTGTTTTGATTCTCATATCGGGTGCGGGTTTCGTGCTCCTCGTTAAGCTTCCGATACACTTTGAACAGCAGCATCTGGACCTGGCGTCTACCCAATTACTGGAGGAAATCAGGGATGTCCGGCAGGCCGCCCTGGCGGAGAATAACTGGTATGCGATGAAGTTTTATTATCAACCGGGGGATCACCATTATCAGATCTTTCGCCAAGGCACAAGAGTGAAGGATGTCTATTTAAAAGATGGGATTGAGTTTATTGGAGCACCAGGGGATAAAGACGGTAAAATAACCTTTAATGCTGCAGGGAGAAGTGTCGGAACAACTATCACCTTGACAAACTCATCAGGTGAGCGCAAGAGCGTCGTTGTTGCCCCAGTGGGTATGCGGATCAGAGAAAAGTAATAGGGAGAGGGGACCGATAGTGCGGTTTTTAACGGCAGGAGAATCACACGGTCAGAAATTAGTTGGAATTATCGAAGGCCTTCCGTCAGGAATAAAGATTTCCAAGGAACGAGTCGATGAGGTATTAAGAAAGCGTCAGCAAGGCCCCGGGCGTGGTGGGCGAATGGCTATCGAACTGGATGAGGTTCACTTCATTTCCGGAGTCCGCGGCGGCTTAAGTACAGGGGCGCCGCTGGCGTTGGAGATTTTAAACCGTGATTGGGAAAACTGGGCGGGGATCATGGCTTGGGGAGAAGATGCTGATCTGGAGAGCAGAAAAGTAATGACCCCTCGACCAGGACATGCCGACTTAACCGGAGCTCTCAAATACCGCACCGAAGTTCGGAATATCCTGGAGAGAGCGAGCGCCAGAGAGACGGCCATGCGGGTCGCGATTGGCAGCATTGTTAGACAAGGGTTATCCGCCCTTGGGGTGGAGATCAGAGGGCATGTTCTCGCTGTAGGCGGCGTTCATGCGGAGTATATTGACGAGAGAGAGTATTGGCAGCGTGTAAAACTATCGGAGTGGTCCGTGGGTGACCCTGTAGCTGAACAAAAGATGGGGGAACGACTCCTTGCAGCTCGGGAGCAGGGTGAATCCCTGGGCGGACTATTAGAGGTACAGGTACATAATCTTCCCGCCGGACTGGGCTCCCATGTGCAGTGGGACCGCAAGTTAGATGGAAAACTGGCCCAGGCAGTTCTCTCCGTACAAGCGATGAAAGGGGTCTCTTTTGGGCTGGGATTTGAAGCAGGGGAACGTATGGGTTCGTTGGTTCATGATCCGATTATTTATCGCCAGGGGCAAGGCTTTGCCAGGGCCTCCAACCATGCGGGAGGAATTGAAGGGGGAATGAGCAATGGGGAAGCCATTATCCTTCAAGCGGTTATGAAACCGATCCCAACCTTGTATCGGCCTCTGGACACGGTACATCTGGCAACCAAGGAGGTGGCTAAGGCTAGTGTTGAAAGATCAGATGTTTGTGCTGTGCCGGCGGCCTTGGTTGTTTTGGAACATGTGGTGGCTTGGGTGATCGCCGAAGCGGTGCTTGAGAAATTTCCGGCGGATAGTTTTATGGAATTACAAACAGCCTGGGAGGCTTATCTAGAAAACTTACTTACTTTGAAGTTCTAGCTTCATCGTAAATAGACCGAACACACGATGCAAGAAATTCGAACAGCAAATTCGAACATCGAACATCGAACATCGAATTTAAGAGGGTGATCTCTATGCAAAACATCGTTCTCATCGGCTTTATGGGAACCGGCAAAAGCACAGTTGGCAGACGCCTGGCCCAGTCACTGGCTTGGAATTTTTTCGACACAGACTATGTAATTGAAGACGTTACCAACTTGAGTGTGACTGAAATTTTCCGACGGCATGGAGAGACCCGTTTTCGTTCGGAGGAAAGGATCGTAGTTAAGCGGCTCAGTCAGCAGGAGCGAATCGTGATTGCGACGGGAGGCGGGACCGTGTTAAACCCGCTCAACTGGGAAGCTTTGGCCAAGAATGGGATTATGATCGGTCTTCATGCCTCGATTGAAGCAATTCTCAGCCGAATCGGACATAAACATAACCGCCCGCTTCTCAAGGGTCCAAGAGAGGAGATAGAAAAATTATGGTCCGAACGGCAAAAATATTACGCCAAGGCTGACTTTACAGTGGATACGTCTCAAAAAAATATCGATGAAGTGGTCAACGAGATTTTGGCATGGCTGGGAAGGATGGATAATTGTGAGTTTTGCAGAGTTGCAAAAGATTGAAGTAACGGCGGATAGACCGTACCCAGTGTTTTTAGGAGCCCCTCTCGAAGAGTTAGGGGCGTACCTTCATTCTCAATTTGAAGATCTGGAGCACATTTTGATTATTTCAGATCATGCAGTCAGAGATCTTTACGCAGAGCGTCTTAAGAAAGGCTTTTTTGACAAGCGCGTGAATCTATTGACAGTACCTGCCGGAGAAAAGGAAAAATCGCTGGAACGTTTGAGCCAGCTTACGACAGCGGCACTGCGTTGCGGTGCGGACCGTCATACTCTTGTTATTGCCCTTGGAGGCGGAGTGATCGGAGATTTGGCCGGTTTTTTTGCCAGTGCCTTCATGCGGGGGATACGTTTGATTCAAGCTCCTACCACGTTATTGGCGCAAGTGGACAGTAGTATTGGCGGGAAAGTTGCGGTGAATCTTCCGGCCGGTAAGAATATATTGGGAGCATTTTATCCTCCACGGGCAGTTTGGACAGATTTCACAACGCTGGACAGCTTGCCCTGGGGAGAAGTTGAAAA
>JQID01000083.1 GCA_000770645.1 Desulfosporosinus sp. Tol-M | reverse complement strand
TCCGTAAGGAGTTAAGTTTCCCAAAGGCTTGCCCAGAGTCCAAACTATAACGCGCTAAATCAATCCCCTCTTGAATAGTATTTGTACGTTTGGCTACATAGATAGCTATACCGGCATTCAGGAGAACAATGTCTCGCTTAGGTCCTGTTTCTCCTTGCAAGATCCCTTGGGTTAAACGGGCATTTTCTTCAGAACTACCGCCCCGGAGAGCGTCCAACGAACAACGCTTGAAGCCGTAGTCTTCAGGGAAAATCTCAAAAGGTTTCAGAACTCCTTGATCCACAAGAATAGCATGGGTTTGCCCAGTCAGAGTCACTTCGTCTAATCCATCGTCCCCCACCACAACAAGGGCACGCTTACTGTCTAGTCGTTTTAGGGCTTCGGCCATTTTTGGCAATAAGCCAGGGGAAGAAACACCCAACAGCTGGTAGGGTGCGGAAGCCGGGTTTAACAGAGGACCTAACAAATTAAATATGGTTCGTATACCTAATTCCCGGCGAAATAAGGCCACTTTTCCCATTGCCGGATGATATAGAGGAGCCGTGTCGACAGCGCCGTCCGGGGCAGAGATTTGACGGCTAACAGCCCGTAAAGCTTTCGCAAATGCCGCAATTTCTTCCGCACTTTCCCCCTTGACCCTTAAACCGAGGAGCAGTCCTCCAACTTGGACAGGGGTCAACTCACCTTCTAAAAGATCATTCATAATTCCAACGACAAGCTCTTCGGGTAAGTCCCTGCCTATGGCTAATTGATCTAACGCTTCACTGATTCTACTCATTACGAAAACCCCTTCATTAATTATTTGCTATTAAGCAGGCCTGATACTCAAGTTCGTTCCTTCTTTATTTTGGATGGTCAACGCGTAAAACGACTGCAGAATTCTTGGTCCGTGGGGAGTCATGATACTTTCCGGGTGAAATTGCACTCCAAAGAAAGGATACTTACGGTGACAAAGGCCCATGATCAGGCCGTCTTCTGTCTGAGCAGTTACCTCAAGGTCAGAATTTAGCTGCTCCGGATCAACTATTAGGGAATGATAACGGGCTGCCGGAAACCCTTGTTCTAAATCCTTGAAAAGTCCTTGCCCATTGTGAAATATTCGAGATGTTTTGCCGTGCACGATTTCCGGGGCACGAATCACCTTACTTCCGAAGGACATGCCCAAGGCCTGATGACCAAGACAAACGCCTAAGACGGGGATTATTTGGCCCTTTAGCGCGTTATTAAAAACGTTTTGAATGAGGTTTAGGGTGATCCCGGCATCTCTTGGCGTACCTGGCCCAGGTGAAAGAATAATGCCGTCCGGCTTTTCATCTAATATTGCTTGCACCTCTTGTTCGTCATTGCGATAAACAACAACCTCGGCGCCCAACAGACCAAAAGCTTGAACGAGATTATAGGTGAACGAATCGTAATTATCAATCATTATCAGCACATTCATCAACCACCTTCATGAGGGCCCTTGCTTTATGCAGGGTTTCCTCGTATTCCCGCTCCGGGACCGAGTCATAAACAATCCCGGCCCCGGCTTGTACAGAGACTTCGTAATCTGTAACGCGCAATGTCCGGATAGTAATACAAAAATCAACGTCTCCGTTCCAGCGTACAATCCCCAGGGCCCCGCCGTAAGACCCCCGTTTTTCCCGTTCAAGTTCTTGTAAAATTTCCATAGCCCTAACTTTTGGCGCTCCACTGAGGGTTCCTGCCGGAAAAACTGCTTGCAAAGCCGACAGTCCATCGTGAGGTGTCCGCAGCTCGCCCTCTACCGAAGATACAAGATGCATTACCTGGGAGTAGCGTTTTATTTCCCCATACTGGGGGACGCGAACACTCCCATATGCGGCAACTCTTCCGATATCGTTTCGACCCAAGTCAACGAGCATGGAATGCTCCGCATTTTCTTTAATATCCTTGAGCAATTCTTCTTCCAGGGTCTTGTCCTCATCTTCTGTCCGCCCTCTCGGACGGGTTCCGGCAATTGGTCGTGTTGAGATTTTCGAACCTACAGATGAGAGGAGTAGTTCCGGTGAACTGCCAACCAGTGTTTCAGCGTTTCCTTTCACCCAAAAAAGATAAGGCGAAGGATTTGCTACGCGTAGTCGTTGGTATATTTGCCACGGAGATAACGAAATACGACGTGTAAATTTTTGGGAGAAAACTGCTTGAAAAACTTCACCAGATCGGATGAACTCCTTAATCTGCTCAACACCTGCTAAAAACGTTGCTTTAGACATATTGCTCTCCCAGGTGTTTCGTTCCCCGATAGGGAGGGGTTCGGGAGTATCTTTCTCAAAGTGCTGCGATCCGGATATCTGGTTATTGAAAAGAATATTTAGGGCACTTTCCCAGACCTGAAACTGACGGGAAGTTTCTTGTTGCTCTTCCCCGAACACTTCAAGCACGATTTTCAGCGTTTGCGGTAAGAAAATGATATTCACCGGACAGATTCGGAAAAAATAATTCGGATGTGCGGCTGTCTTGGAAGGCCGCTGCCAGAGAAGTCCCCATTCATAGTCGATATAACCGAAAATTCCGCTTTCCAGGGTGCAATTCTCTTGAAGCGTATCCGAGGATGAAAAGTGTAATTGCTGATTGAATTCCTTCATGTAAACTCGGAGATCTTCAAGCGGTTCTTTAGTGGCTGATAACGAATTGGTCAATGTCCAGCCGGTGCCAAATCCCATATATGTTCGTTCAGTTTCCCCTTCATTCCCCTCCAATAAGACGGTACAGAGAGTTTCTAAAAGTTGACCCTGCTGAACTAATCTTGGGATCATTATTCCTTTGAAAAATATGCCGTCCTTGAATGACCAAGTCTTTTGCCTCGCATACATTACTTCTTTCACCTACTTTCTCAGAGTTCAGGTTGAACGCTTTTCGCCGTCCTTAAAGCTCTTTAGCTTTTTTTAGAAAAGATTTGATCAGCTCCGGATGTTTAGCCCCCAAACGTTCTACTCCCGAACTGACATCGACGGCATAGGGGTTCACAATATGGATCGCATGTTGTACATTTTCCGGAGTCAATCCTCCTGCCAAAATAAGGGGAATATCAAAACTCCGAATATACTCAAAAAGGTGTTGGAGACTGGGATTATCCCAGGGAAGAGAAGAACCTGTTCCCCCAAACAGTCCCTGGTTAGAGGAGTCCACAAGAATACCCTGCAGCATTCCCTTCCATTCTTTAAGGGGGAGTTGAAGCTCGGAAAAGGGCTGATCACTTTGGGATGAAGATGCCCCCTCCGAGATAAGAATCGAGTCGATTGGGATATTTAGCGACTTTATGCAAGGTATCCCCATGCTTTGATAATCCTCAAGCGCTTCGCTTCCGTGGAGCTGAATAGCTGTCAAATGACTTTGTTGAACAATCTCAGCTACAATGGTTGGGTCCTCATTGACAAAAACCCCGACACGGGCAACGTAAGGAGGAAGGTTTAAGGATATTTCCCGAGCTTGCTCCGGTCGTATATAGCGTTTTCTTTGGGGTACAAAAATAAAACCGACGGCATCTGCTCCAGCATCAATAGCCCACTTAGCTTCTTCCCAAGAACGAATCCCGCAGATCTTAACTCGAACCATGTGGRCTCCTCCGTTTCTTCTTAAGTTGTCCCTCATCTTTCAAACGGGTAATATACCCAGCGGGATCATTACTGCGCAGRAAAGATTCTCCAACTAAAACCGCATTCACTCCGGCCGTGGCCAAGCGTTCCACATCTTCTGAAGTTTTTATCCCACTTTCGCTCACCACAACACATTTCGCTGGAATCAAAGAACGAAGTTCCAGTGTTTTTTCCAATCGGACCTCAAAAGTCCTCAAGTCCCGGTTATTAATGCCAATAGTTTTCGCACCGCCGGTCAAGGCCTGTTCAACTTCTTCGCGGTCACGGCATTCGACAAGTGCCTCCAAGCCCAGATCCTCCACCAAAGACAAAAGTTTCTTTAGTAACTCCGGATCAAGGAGAGACATGATGAGCAGTACGGCATCTGCGCCGTTTAATCTGCTTTCTACGATTTGGTATTCTGACCAAAGAAAATCTTTCCGAAGGATCGGTAATTCTGTTGTCTCACGAACCTGTTTAAGGTCTGAGAGACTTCCGTGAAAAAAGTCCTCTTCAGTCAGTACAGAGACTACCCCTGCCCCACCCTCTTGATAGGCTTGGACTAAGTCTGGTAAGGAGAATTTCCATGGAATCAGTCCTAGACTTGGTGAGGCACGCTTAACTTCGGCAATTACTTCGAAGCTTTCCGTAGATAGAGGCCAACCTCGCCGCAGGAAGCTGGACGCTTTCTCCAGTTGGTGCCAAAGTTGGCCCAGAGAGCAACGTTCCTGAGCCTTATTAAGTCGCTGCTGCCGCTGGAGCATGATGGAAGATAGGATATGGGATTCCATACTTTAGACCCTCCTTTATATGGGTTAAATAAAAAAGCCCTCTATCCTCTAGAAGGACAGAAAGCTTTCTGTGGTGCCACCTTAATTTATATGAGATACTCTAATGCCTACTCCCCCAAATAAATTAATTATTTTGGTTCTAGGGAATTAGAAATTAGTTTATTTCTCAAACCTCTAATCGGATACGGAGAAACTGCTTCTCGATATCCGTGTTTCTGTAACGGGAAACCCCCGGCATCATCTACTTGCGTTCTACGCGTTCGGATCGCACCTCAGAGACCCATTCCGTCAAAGAGAAATGTATCAGACTCCCACCCACTCTGACTCGCTAAGACATTCCCATATGACTTACTATTTCTCATCATTGGCTCTGGCTATTTAGTTTACGAAGGGTATTCCAGTAAATAAAAAAAGCTCTCTATCCTCTCAAAGGACAGAAAACATTCTGCGGTGCCACCTTAATTTGTCTGAAATTACCTTGACCTGCCTAATAAAACAAGCTGTTTCCGTTTTATGGGAATTGGCATATCTCAAACTCTCTAATCGGATGCGGAGAAGCTTCTTCTCGATATCCGTGTTTCTGTAACGGGAAACCCCCGGTATCACCTACTAGCATTACGCTTTCGGATTACAACTCAAAGAGCCATTCTGTCAAAGAAAATTGTGCCAGACTCCCACCCTCTCTGACTCGCTAAGACATTCCCAATGACTTACTATTTCTTATCATTGTCTGTAACCATATCATTTTAATGTATTATATGCTTAACTCAATACTGTTGTCAACACAAATAATATGATAAAATTAGTAGTCATTACACATACTTACTATTACTAAGGAGTTCTGCATGATGCTAACGGGTCAGAAGACATCGATTCGTCCAGTCGAAGATACTGATATTGAAACAATGTATCAATGGTATAATGATCAAGAGGTAAATTTATGGTCCAGTGGGGCTTGGCCCTTAAATACCCTGCTAAGCAAAGAGCAGCTTACGGTCAAGTTTCTCGACGAATTGCCGGATACCTATCGCTATGCTATTTTGGCTGAAAACAAACTGCTCATTGGGACTATAGGCTTTAAGGAAGTTAATATCCCTGCTCAATCGGCCACGCTCTTTATTGTTCTTGGGAATAAAACATATTGGGGTAAAGGCTATGGCACAGATGCCTTAATCACCTTTGCGCGCTTCCTTTTTACGCAGTGGAATTTCCACAGAATTTCGCTGGATACTTGGGATGGAAATATTCGGGCTATCAAGGTTTATGAAAAAGTCGGTTTCAAGCTTGAAGGTCGTCAGCGGGAAGCACGTTTTGTGTTAGGAAAATATCACGACGCCATTCTGATGGGTTTATTACGGGAAGAATTCTTCT
>JQID01000158.1 GCA_000770645.1 Desulfosporosinus sp. Tol-M | reverse complement strand
TTAATGAAGTCCTGAGAGGCTTGGGAAGGCAGACGGAAGCGAGGGAGGACTGTCTGCTGTTCAGACAGTTTTTTCTTTCCAAATCTTCAGATCCGGGGATAATCCCCGGGTGAAAGGAGTTAGTGAACTGTGGAAGCGGGTACGTTTAAAAGTAAAATTTTAGATGCGGATGAGGTTCGCAGGGCGGTAACTCGTATTGCTCATGAAATAGTGGAAAAGAATAAAGGAACCGATAAACTCGTCTTGGTTGGTATTCGTCGCCGGGGGGTGCCGTTAGCTGAACGGATTCAACAATACATTGTGGAGTTTGAAGGGGTAAAGGTTCCCCTGGGAATTCTGGATATCACCCTCTATCGCGATGACTTAAGTACTATTGATATCCATCCGGTTGTCCATGAGACGGACATTCCGGTAAACATTGAGGGAAAAACCGTAGTTCTGATCGATGATGTGCTGTATACGGGGCGGACGGCCCGCGCGGCTTTAGATGCGACTATGGATTTAGGAAGGCCGGAGCGCATACAATTGGCGGTGCTCGTAGACCGTGGTCATCGCGAGTTACCCATTCGGGCGGATTATGTCGGCAAGAACTTACCCACGTCGCGGCACGAAACTGTGGCGGTACGTTTGCAGGAAGTGGATGCGGCAGAAGATGTGCTTTTACTGGAACGTGATGATATGAATTAATGGAAACTTTACCCTTTAAATACTATTCAGAGAGATAGTCAAGGGGCGAGTAGTATAGGTTTATGCCTATATAAAAATTCTCTCCCTTGCGGAAGAGGATTTTTTTATTTGATATAAGCTCATAACCATAAAGGATAATAATGGGGGAGCGAAGTTAGGGGGGGTTACGATGAAATGGCAGCGTAAAGATATTCTGGGGATAGAGGAAATGAGCGTGGATGAGATCCGGCATATCCTGCATACGGCAAAAGTGATGAAGGAAATATTGATGCGCCCGATTAAGAAGTTGCCCACATTAAAAGGTAAATCGGTGGTTAATGTTTTTTACGAGGCCAGTACACGGACGCGAACTTCCTTTGAAATGGCTGCAAAAGTATTGGGAGCTGATACAACAAGCCTTGCAATCGCCCAGAGCAGTGTGAGCAAAGGGGAAAGTTTATATGATACGGCCAGGACGATTCAAGCGATGCGGGCGGATCTGGTGGTCCTGCGGCATCCTGGTTCAGGCTCCGCAAAATTCTTAGCAGATATCCTTGATTCTGGGGTCATTAATGCAGGAGACGGGCAGCATGAGCATCCAACCCAAGCTTTACTGGACATTTTCACGATGGAAGAGAATCTGGGAGCCTTGGACGGAAAGAATGTTGTCATCGTGGGAGATATTTTGCATTCCAGAGTTGCCCGCAGCAATGTCTGGGGTCTTCAGAAACTCGGTGTCAATGTCACCCTGGTGGGTCCGCCAACGCTGCTGCCGGTTGAAATGGAGGGCTTCGGCGTTAAAATGACTCATGATCTTAACAGTGCCTTACTTGGGGCGGATGTAGTGATGGCCCTGCGCCTTCAACTTGAACGCCAGAAAAGCGGCCTATTTCCCAGCCTTCGTGAGTACAGCCTGCTTTATGGCTTGACGGCAGAGCGCTTGAAGAAAACGGGAAAACAGAGTATTGTGTTACACCCAGGTCCCATGAATCGGGGTGTGGAGATCGCGGATGATGTTGCAGATGGGGTACAAGCTTTAATTGAGCGTCAGGTTACGAATGGTGTGGCCATTCGCATGGCTCTTATTTATTTACTGATAGGAGGGTCCAGCAATGTGGTGGCTTAAAGATGTCTGGGTGATCGATCCGAGTCAAAGTCTCTCAGCCCCTCGGCATGTTCTGGTTAAAGGCGGGCGGGTGTTAGAAATCTCTTCCTCAATGACCGAAGAAGAGGTGTCGGTAAAAGCGCAGGGAGAATCAGTAGATACGGTCAACGGTAAGGGAAAGTTTGTTTTTCCGGGGCTTATTGATGTCCATACTCACCTGCGAGAACCAGGACAAGAGGACAAGGAGGATATTTTGAGTGGCTCACGCGCTGCAGTGCGCGGCGGATTTACAACAATTCTGGCCATGGCTAACACTCAACCGGTGATTGATAATAGAGCCCTCATCGAATTCGTGCGTACACAGGGAGAACGTGCAGGCTATGCGCATGTACATCCGATTGGGACAGTCACCAAAGGAATGCAAGGGGCTGAACTGGTTGAAATGGCGAATATGAAAGAGGGCGGAGCTGCCGCCTTTTCCGATGACGGTAAAAATATTCAAAATGCAGAAGTGATGAGGCTCGCTTTAGAATATGCCAAATTAACCGGACTCCTCATTATCAGTCATTGCGAGGAGAAAAACCTGGCCGGAGAAGGGCAAATGCGCCGTGGGGTGGCGTCGGCGCGGATGGGATTGAAAGGGATTCCAGCCAGTGCGGAAAGTGTGATTGTGGCCAGGGATTTGCTGCTGACGGAGGAAACCGGCGGGAAACTGCATTTGGCCCATATTTCTACGGCGGAGAGTGTCGATTTGATTCGGCGGGCCAAAGAACGAGGGGTCGATGTCACGGCGGAAGTCAACCCTCATCATCTGATCTTTTGTGATGAAGATTTGGGGATCACCGAGACGGTTCTTAAAGTTAATCCTCCCTTGGGTTCTCGAACGGATAGAGAGTCCCTTATCGAAGGACTTCGTGATGGGACACTGGATATGATTGCGACCGATCACGCCCCACATACCCAGGCAGAAAAAACCCGGCCCTTTGATGAGGCCCCCTTTGGGATTGCGAGCCTGGAGACGGCTWTGMGTGCGGTATGGCGGCATTTAGTGGTACCCGGACGAATTTCTCCGGATCGAGTGATCGAAGCTTGGAGCTTCTCTCCGGCACAGAGATTTGGCTTGTCGGGGGGAACGTTAGTCCCGGGGGCTCCGGCGGATATGGTGCTCTTTGATCCGGACTTCTCCGAGGTGATTGATCCGTTAACGTTGGTTTCCAAAGCGCGAAATACCCCATTTTTGGGTAAAACCTTACAAGGGTTTCCGGTCATGGTCTGGGTGGATGGACGACTTGTCCAGAGAAATCGTAAGGTACTCTAACGCGAGGTGCGCGGTGCGAGGTGCGTACTACGACCACAGAAAAATTCGCTGAATTTATAAGAGATGAAGTTTCATACTCCATCTCTGGATTAGTTGTACTTATCGGGAACAAAGCGTGCGAAGTTTGAATTTGAGATTCGAACCACGAATATCGAATATCGAACCTCGATTTCGGAGGGGGGTGGGAAAGATGCTCACAGAAAACTTGGTGGTTATTCATGAAGTCTTGGGAGAGGAAGAGCAAATGCTGAGGCACCTGGTTTTAAAAGGACCGATTGCCAAAGCTGCGCGGGCTGGACAATTCGTAGCTGTCCAGGTTCAGAATTCTTCGATCTCGTCCTTTGACCCCTTGCTGAGGCGACCCTTCAGTTTAGCCAAAATTTCGCCGGAGCAAGACGAAATTACTTTGCTTTACCGGATTCAAGGCCGGGGAACCGAAATCTTAGCCCGGGCGCAATGTGGGGAGCGGCTTAGCGTTATGGGGCCCTTGGGGAAGGGTTTTTCCTTGCCGGAAGCAGTGGAATTATGGCTGGTTGCCGGAGGAATTGGCATATTTCCCCTTTATGCTCTCGCTCAAAGCGCACTTGCTCAGGGTCTGAGCGTTCGTTTGTTTTGGGGAGGAGAAAACCGGTCGTTTTTAAAAAGTGCGGGACTTTCCGCCTGGCAAGCACTGGGGATTCCGATTCACCTCACTACGTTGGATGGAACTTTAGAAGATAAGGGCCTGGTGACCGGACCGGTGAAGGGACGATTATCGCAGTTGTTTGGGCAAACGATTGGTCAAACGAAACAGGCGAACTCTTCAAGCCCCGGGCAGATTAGTGTTGCCGCTTGCGGCCCGCCGAAGATGATGCAGGCCGTGACAGAACTATGTATGACCTTTGCGGTCCCTGTGCAGGTTTCTCTGGAAGAACGCATGGGCTGCGCAGTGGGAGCCTGTTTAGGATGTGTATGTACCCTCATTGATCAAGCAGGCACGCTCATCCATAAAAAAGTATGTCAGGACGGACCGGTTTTTTGGGGTGAGGAGGTTGTCTGGGATGTATTCTGTTGATCTTACTACCGTGCTGGCGGGAATCACTCTCAGAAATCCAGTCCTGACCTGTTCAGGAACTTATGGGTTTGGAGAAGAGTATGCCGCCTATTGTCCTCTGGAAGCTTTAGGAGGAATAACCTTAAAGGGGATTACCCCCCTGCCGCGGCTGGGAAATCTAGTGCCCCGCCTGGCGGAAACGCCGGCAGGTTTACTCAACGCGGTTGGGTTAGAAAATCCGGGACTTGAGGAATTTTTAAGATCCTATTTGCCAAAGGTTCGCAAACTGCCGACCGCGGTGATAGCCAATATTTCTGGTTTTTCACTGGAAGAGTATGAACATATGGCTCGCGCGTTGCAAGTGGATTCCGGATTAGCCGCGCTGGAAGTTAACATTTCCTGCCCTAATGTCAAACATGGGGGGATGCATTTTGGAACAGACCCTCAGAGTGCTGAAGAGGTGATTGCGGCGGTTAAGGCAGCAACGAATCTTCCAATCATCGCTAAGCTATCACCTAATGTTACGGATATTGTGGGAATGGCCCGTGCTGTCCAGCGAGGGGGAGCGGATGCTCTCTCGCTCATAAATACGCTATTAGGAATGCGGATTGACATAGAACAGCAACGTCCCTTGTTAGCCAATACGTTTGGAGGGCTATCCGGGCCGGCCATTCGACCGGTTGCTGTCCGTATGGTCTGGCAAGTGGCAGAAGCGGTCGATTTACCGATTATAGGTATGGGCGGGATTACCACTTGGCAGGATGCTGTGGAATTTCTCTTAGCCGGAGCGACAGCCATAAGTATCGGCACGGGAAATTTTGTCAATCCGCAGACTCCGCTGGAAATTCTACGGGGAATAACAACATATTGTGAAAAACACGGAAAGACTTCCGTGCGTGATTTAGTAGGATTGGCCCATCAGGCTTAATTTTTGAGCTAAGTAAGGGGATGGGGTAACCCCCAGGGAATAGAACACAAAGAATCACATTGAAATAATTCAAGCGGTTTGAATGTAACTGTCATTATGTAATTAAACAGTTGGATTGAAATGAGAAGTTGGTTTGAATTGAAAAAAGAATGAAATGGTAACGTTGGTTTTGATAAAACAGTAGTTTTTTAAATAGAGAGTTATAACGGAGCAGTCTTTAAATGAAGTAGCTTGAAAAGAACAGTTAGAAACGGAGGCCTAAGTAAATGGATGCAGCATTAAATAAGAAAATTATCGTGGCTCTCGATGTGCCCGGGCGCGCGGAAGCTTTAACCCTGGCTAAGGCTCTCCAAGGGAGCGGATGTTGGCTTAAAGTGGGCATGGAGTTGTATGCCTATACGGGTCCGGTGATGATCCAGGAACTGAAAGAGATGGGGTTTCCCATTTTTCTGGACTTGAAGCTGCATGACATTCCCACGACGGTAGAACGGGCAATGCGTGGATTCGTTCAGTATGGTGTGGATATGATCAATGTTCATTGCAGCGGCGGGTACGAGATGATGGCCAGGGCTGTTCAGGCTGTGCGGGAAGCAGGGAGTAAGCAGAAAAGCGTTCCTAAAGTGATTGGGGTTACAGTCCTGACCAGTATATCGGAAAATCAATTCAGACAAGAGCTGGGAGTACAAAGGAAACTCCCGGAGCATGTGCTGGCACTCGCCAAAATCGCCGAAAAGGCTGGTCTGGACGGGGTAGTCGCTTCGGCCATGGAGGCGAAGGTACTCAGGCGAAACACGGAACCTGGTTTTTTGATCGTTACACCAGGGATTCGCCCAGCCTGGAGTGAAGCGCAGGATCAAGCACGGGTCCTCACCCCGGATGAGGCTTTGGCGGCAGGGAGTTCATTTCTTGTGGTCGGAAGGCCGATTACCCGTGCGGAAGATCCTCGTCAGGCCTTGGAACGACTTTGGACACGGTAAAAATG
>JQID01000093.1 GCA_000770645.1 Desulfosporosinus sp. Tol-M | reverse complement strand
TACTAAAACTTCTTTCTTTACGAATATAGTTGTCCTTTTCCTCATCAGTTTGCTCATTTTTTTGAACAGATATCGTTAGTCTTTCTTCATCAATTTCAATATTTACTTCTTCTTTCGTAATTCCAGGAAGTTCAGCTTCAACAATAAATTCTTTTTCATTTTCTTTAATATCCACTTTCATCTGGTAACTGTTCCTATATAAGGCAGGAAAGAATCTATCATTAAAAAAATTTTCGAAAATGTCCTCAATGTCAAACAAATTATTAGATTTTTGAATCCCAGAACTCCTTCTTACAAATGGTACTAAGTTAAACATTAACAAACACCTCCATATTTATTTTGTTTTATTAAAATCAGTTAGTAAAGGTTAGTAATAGGTATTACTAATGTCAGCGCATTTTAAGCACCTCCCCCATTACTTGCATCATCTGACCTTGACTGACCTTTAAAATATTTATACAACAGGTAACAAAAAGTATCAAATATAAAATTTGACCTTCTTTGACCAAATTAATCCATAATAGATTAAGAGCTTTAATTATCATATTATTACTTATTATTACTTCATTTATTTGGTTATTTAATATTTATTTGGTTATTTAATATTTATTTGTCAATCGCCTAAAAGAATTTAGCCATTTTACTCCCACTTAGCAAACCTTAACTTTTACTAAACATATTAGTATTTCATGCTTATCCCTATGCTTATGTACCTGTTTCCCATATTATTCGACGCTTGCCGATTTTCTGTTATCAAAATGTTATCACATAGTATTAGTCAAATTAGGTGGAGCTTCTATAATACCCTATCACAACTTCATAAACCATTCTTCATTGACCTCATTGGAATCATCAACTGATGGTATTTAATCACACTTGATTTATCCATTATTTCCCTCCATAAATTGCCTTGTGTTTCTTTCCTTCATATTACCCGGCACTTGTTGATTCTCTAATGTCAAAATACAATCAGAAACACTCTACTATTTCAAGTTTTAACACCTCTATTCGTCCAACATGAGCTTCTTCTTTGAATTTCTGAGCTTGCGGATTTCCTCTCGTTCAATTGTTTTTTTCTTTTTACACCTTCGCCAATTTCTATCATTTTGTTGACCTCAACAAAATGATATCAAAAATAGTTTTATTACAATCCATGTACAACATCTTGATCTAATACTTTTTTTTTCCTTCCAATCAGGCATATAGATGCTGAGAAAATCGTAAAACTGTTTACTATGATTAGGATAAAGAAAGTGTATAAGTTCATGTAAAATAACATACTCAATGCAAGCTGGTGTTGCCTTCGTGAGGTATTGATTAAATGTTATTATTCCTCTCTGTGGGCTACAACTACCCCACAGAGTCTTCATTTTCCGAAGCATTAATCTGGGCTTGTTAACCTTATATTTCTTAACTATCGGGTATAGCTTTTCAACTTGAAAATTAAGAACCTTCAGGGATTCTTTTCTCCACCAACTTTACTCTTTGTTGCTTTGGAAATCTCCTTCAGCTAAATGTTTTTTCTCTGTTTCTTTTTCAATTTGCTTAATACTCTTTTCAGGCGTGGGCAAATCCTCCGGCATGGTGCCGCCTAATTCCTTAATGGTCTGACGAACCTTAGCGCCTACCGCATAATGTGTTTGATACGCTGCTTGTTTTCCGCTTATATTTTCACGTCGAAGTTTTTCATCTGTTTGCGTCGCCCGGAACAGATTAGCCGCTAATTCCGTACTGCCCATATGATCAAGAATCTTTTGGCTTTTCTTCAAACCTTTCCTCGCGTGGATTTCTCGAACACCTAGTCCGCCATATAATCCCTGATATCCCTTGTTTTGAAAAATCGCATACTCCTGCGGCGTTTCCACTCCTGCCATCTGCGCCGCTTCGGCAAGCGATTTATTATGGGCAACCATTTCATTACGGATTGCCAAGCGCTTTTGGTCTTCGCTCAACTGCTCATAGTTTTCAATTAATTCCTGCTGCCTAGTTTTTACAGCGAAATAGGTTTGTCCAACTGCGATAACCTCTTTGCGAGGATCGCCATTCATGACAATCAAATAGCCTGCATAACGTGAAAGCATAATGTCATCGATTTCACGCTCTGCGCCCGATCCGATCTCAACCATTTTGTTGACGTCAACAAAATGGTCTTCCAAAGATGCTCCACTGTTCACACATGCTGTGCGTCAATGCAGTTTTTGAATTTATTTAAGTCATTTCTTATTGGTGACAGAATTATTTGTGAATTTAAGCTGTGGCTTTTGGTGAGTTACTGGCATTAGTTCCATCATCTTATATATTCTTGCTCCACTGACCGTTCTTGCGAAAGACCTCCTACCATAATCCTACAGGAGGTCTTTTTCACGTCCGATTCCAAAGGGGCAATGCATTTTGCAATCCTTTCTTTTTATTAACCATTTATTTCATTTCTGACTATTTCATCGACAGCATTTCGGATATTGTTCATTCTCCCGACCCACTCCATCTGATTCTCGGATTTCAACTGCTCGGTTACACCTTGCTGCTGGGAATATTCTCTGACCAGCCTTTCATACATCTCCAAGGCTTTCATATCAACCTCGTGTAAGTAGGCATTGAGCCGTCCAGAACCCAAGAGTCATCATATTATGAAACATTTAGAGAATGTCGAACCGGATACATAAAGCACATGAAAGGTGTAGCTGTTATCATTTCGCATATAAAAGCCCCGAGAGCCTTGATTTACTGAGGTTCTCGGGGCTGTGTTTCCTATTCCCACTCAATCGTTCCCGGCGGCTTGGAGGTAATATCATAAACCACTCGGTTGACTCCTTGCACTTCGTTCACAATCCGCGAGGATATGCTTTCTAAGAGGTTATACGGGAGCCTTGCCCAATCTGCGGTCATGGCATCTTCGCTGGTGACCGCTCTGAGGATAATGGGATACTCATAAGTTCGACTATCCCCCATCACGCCGACGCTTTTGATTGAAGGGAGGACAGCAAAACATTGCCACACGTCACGATACATTCCAGCACGCCGAATTTCTTCTAACAAAATGGCATCTGCTTCCCGTAAAATGTCCAGCTTCTCACGGGTCACTTCCCCAAGAATACGAATCGCCAGTCCCGGCCCTGGGAATGGTTGCCGCCAAACAATCTCCTCACTCATACCCAGTTCAATTCCAAGTTCACGCACTTCATCTTTAAAGAGCATACGTAACGGTTCGATGAGTTCAAATTGAATGTCCTCAGGCAAACCGCCAACATTGTGATGGCTTTTAATCGTTTCCGCAGTTTCCGTCCCGCTCTCCACAATATCCGGATAAAGAGTCCCTTGAACCAAGAAATCGACCTGTCCAAGTTTTAAGGCCTCGGCTTCAAAAACGCGTATGAATTCAGTGCCAATCGCTTTGCGTTTCAATTCAGGCTCGGATACACCTTGGAGCTTTTGCAAAAAGCGTTCCTGGACATCCAAAAGCACCAGATTCAGTTGGAACTGTTCCGTGAAAACTTTCCTAACCTGTTCCGCCTCATTTTTCCGCATAAATCCATGATCAACAAAGACGCAGGTCAATTTATCTCCTACTGCTCGGTGCAGTAAAGCCGCAGCTACCGAAGAATCTACCCCCCCGCTCAAAGCACAAAGAACATGTTTCTTTCCAACCTTGGCGCGGATCTCCGCCACTTGCATCTCGATAAAGGACTCCATAGTCCAATCCCCAGCACATTTACAAATATCAAAGAGGAACATTTCTAACATCGTTTGCCCACCAAGGGTATGTTTTACTTCAGGATGAAACTGCACACCATAAAAATGTCGTTTTTCATCCATCATGGCTGCAATTGGAGTATTCCAAGTATGGGCAGCGACCACAAAGCCCTCAGGTAATTTGTGCACAGAATCACCGTGGCTCATCCAACACGGGCGCTCTCCACCCAAACCTTTCCACAGGTCTGTCGGAATATCAACCGTCACCATTGCTTTCCCATACTCGCTGGCTTCAGTATGTTCTACACTTCCTCCTAATTGTACAGTCATCATCTGCATCCCATAGCAAATCCCCAGTATAGGAATCCCTAAGTTATATATTTCGGGATCCACTTTAGGAGCATTCGGTTGATTGACACTGGCCGGTCCGCCCGAAAAGATAATGCCCTTCGGTTTACGAGTCCGAATTTCCTCCATCGGGATTTTATAAGAAACCATTTCAGAATACACATGGGCTTCCCTAACACGGCGAGCAATAAGTTGATTGTACTGTCCTCCAAAATCCAAAACCAATACGACTTCCTTTGGCACTTTTTCATCATCACCATTCTTATTATTATAAAATACTGTCAATAATTCTTCGTTGAAATGAATTATATAGCACGCCAAAATGGATCACGATAGTCTCCAGTGACGATAGTCTCCAGTGGAGAGTATCGCCGAAAGTGCACGGCCCTTAACGAATTCTATCGCGCTGAGGATGACTATCGCCGAAGGCGCTCACCCAAAACGAAGACTATCGCCGTAGGATGCTAAGGCCCTTCCTCCTCATGCGCTTCCTGTTTTAACACCCCAATATAGGGCAGATTCCGATACTTTTCGTTGAAGTCGAGGCCATACCCTACAACAAATTCATCAGGAATCGAAAACCCGTTGTAATCCGGAGTAATATCCGCTTTCCGTCGAGCGGCTTTATCGAGTAGGGTAATTACCTTTACACTCAGGGGATTCCGCGCTCTTAAGTTTTCTCTTAAGTACTTTAAAGTCAATCCCGTATCTATAATATCCTCAGCAATCAAAATGTGGACATCCTCGACACTACTTTCTAAGTCCCTAAGAATGCGCACTACACCAGAAGACTGCGTTGAGTCTCCATAGCTTGATAGAATCATAAAATCATACGCCAAAGGCAATTTTATCTCTCGGATGAGATCCGCCATAAAGGGAACAGCACCTTTTAAAATCCCAAGGATTAAGAGTTTCTTTCCTGCGTAATCTCGAGTAATCTCTGCGCCAAGTTCCGCTACACGCTTACCCAAGTCTTCTCTTGAAATTAATACTCGTCCAATATATTTTTCCATATAAGGACACCTCCACCTTAGGATAAAACTTATTTTAAAACTATATCAGAGGCTTGACTATTGTGCAAATAAAAGTAATGAGGCAGGATATATACCATAAGAGGGTATATTCCTGCCCCTTTTCAATCATAGAACACCATCCCTAGATATTCGGCGCTTGTATATTTATCTTTTTCCCAATATCTTTAAACTCAAGTGTCATTGTCATTGGTTCGGATTTTTCTTTATTTTTCGCTTCGATTGTTGCTTTAACAAGCGTTTTATCTGACTTACGAATATAAAGCGTATACTGGAAATCGGTCCAAAATACCTCCATCATTTGATTCTGCACACTGGGAGATAAATGACATACCCATACCTTTTCTCCGTTTACTTTTTCTTGATCGCTAAGCATCACCTCTCCAAGCTCTTTCATTTGAAGCGAAGATAAGGGGTTAAGCTCCGCCAAAAAAACTTCCTGAGCCGCTTGAGCGTTTGCAAATCTGATCCACTTCTTGCTAAACGGATCTTTGCTGTAAGTAGAATCCCCGATTTTGATCATCTCTACTTCGCTTCCGGCCAGCTGTCCCAAGATTCGGGTGTTCCCGCCATCCTTCTCTCCTAGAACCTGAGTGAGTACCCGATCTTTTCCCTCGACCCATTGATGCTGGGTCAAACTGTAGCGAAAAGAGGTTGCTGCGTTTAATCGTTCTAAGCCGTGTGTGACTAAATCAGCAGGGTCTGGTTGCCATAGAGAGCGCCCTAGAAGCCCCCCCATCAACACGATAATAATTCCAATGATTAACCCAAATCCTCTTTTCTTCATCTCATACCCCCCTGGCGGAGTTCTTACCCTACAATATGTTGAATTAGCTCGCCCTATTCCACTAATCTGTGGAAGTGCAATGTTAATGTACAGGTGAGGGCAATACATAAAAAATCAACACCCGTACATAATAACACTCATCAACCAAAGAGGAGATGAGCAAATGAAACTGACTCCTATTTTACAAAATCAGCTAAAACGCTGGTCAAGACAAATAGTTAACACCCTAAAAGGTAAGACAAATCCTAAGGCGCCAAAAGACTAAATGTTGAAACCTAAGTTTACCCCTATAAACTCAGGACTCTATTTATAAAGATCCCCTCGCTAGGGAATTATAGGAAAAGGCGGCGCATAGAAATGAAAAGAGGTTTATAATTCAAACGGAAAACTAGCGAGTAACGTCTGTTGTGCCKATGCCTTATTACCTATAAGGAGGTAGTTTAAGTGAGAGAGTGCGGAGAAACAAAACAACGCTGGATGATCGGGGAAACTAACGGCAAAGAACATGTTTTGCGGGAAGCGGTTGAACATTATGAAGCAGAACCACAAATGACTAAGCCCATCGAAGAATGCGGAGAACTCATTAATGA
>JQID01000118.1 GCA_000770645.1 Desulfosporosinus sp. Tol-M | reverse complement strand
GTCTCAACGTGCTGCGTCCAAGGAAACATATCAACTGGCTGCACGCTTTCAACTCCATATCCTCCCAGTGAAAGGACTCCGAGATCCCGAGCCAGGGTTCCTGGGTCGCAAGACACATAGATGATCCGCTGGGGTTTCAGCTCCAGTAAGCGTTGCCCGACAATCGGATGTATGCCTGTTCTGGGTGGATCTAAGACAACGACATCGGGCCGCTCATCTAACCTCATCATCCGCGATTCGACTTTCCCCTTCAGAAATTCAACAGGGCCAACAGCATTATTACGAGCAGCGTTTTGGATAGCATCCTCAACCGCATACGGATTTTCCTCGATGCCCGTTACCCTCTTGGCCTTTGAGGCCAGAACTAAAGCGAGTGTCCCAATCCCGGAATAAAGATCCCAGACGGTTTCGTCTCCTGTCAGAGCAGCCCCATCCAGAACATGGGAGTAAAGGACGTCCGTTTGCTGCGGATTTACTTGGAGAAACGCTAACGGAGAAACGTTAAAGGTCATGCCGAGAATCGTTTGGCTGAACGCTTCCTCTCCCCACACCAACGCTAAACCGCCTTCCGAATCGGTTCCCCAGACTGAGCGAACCCCTTCCTTAAGTAGAGCCTCCAACAATTCCTGGTTATCCTCGACTGAAAAACCTTTGGCAGCCTTTCCCTCTAAAAACAAAAGCCCTTCTCCTTTTGTATTCTCACGAAACGTTAAGGTGTCTATTTCCGCATACCCGGCAGTCATAAATTCCTCAGTGCGTCGAATCCAGCGATTCATACGCTCACTTAATAAAAGACAATCCGGGAAATGGACAAGGTCCTTGGATTTCTCCTTGTAATATCCTATTTTACCGCTTGGTTCACGGTGAAGACGCGCCTTATTGCGATAACGCCATGGAACAGGCACCCCGATAATAGGCTCGACCTCAACGCTTATTTTTCCAATTCTTGCGAGTGCATCCTCCACCCAACGGTTCTTCCACAGGAGGGTCCCTTCGTAAGTCATATGCTGGAGCTGGCATCCCCCGCACCCTCCGAAAACAGAACAAGGGGCAGCAATGCGTTCAGACGAAGGCTTGATAATCCTCAGAAGCCGAGCCCGTTGCCATTTCTTTTTAGCTTTATACACTTCAACCTCCCCGGTTTCTCCAGGAAGAAGACCGGGCACGAATGTTGCTATACCGTTCAGATACCCTATACCCGAGCCGTCGGAGATGAGTCGGAGACATTCTAACGTTAGGTTTTCCTCCGCGGTTTTGTTAACAGCTTTATTATCGTTCATGCAAATCTCCTACTTAGAATGTTCCTCACCCTTAATAACGCTGAATCCATAACGCGGCGGCCATTAAAATATTCCAGGTTCCATGTGCTACAACAGCAGGCCAAATACTCGCAGATCGCTCGTACAACCAGGCAAGTACCACTCCTCCAATGAACAATGGTAAAAATCGGACAATATCATAATGTAATGTCGCAAAAAATAGTCCTGTTAACAGCATTCCTTTACCCCGCCCCAGGGCTTGCCGAAAGGGCGGGTAGATAATGCCACGGAAAAACATCTCTTCCTTGAGTGGAGCTACCACTCCGCCTAATAAAGCGAGAAGTCCAAATTCCCATTTATAGTTTACCCCATTTACCGCTACTGTAAAACTTTGCGGCACTGGGGTTCCAAATACGTGCGTTAATATGTTTCCTAATAAGCCAATACATACAAACAAAAAAATTCCAACCACAAATCCCAATACAACAAAGCGTTTGAGCGGCTTAACAAAACCCAGGTCAGAAAATGGCCGACGTATAAGACGCAGAAATATCCAGATAACACCGATATAGACCAGAGCATCCCCTAAGCCAACCCCAATAAAATGAAGCATCCCGCGCAAAGAATCTAAATCATCCGGCGTTTCCAACCACCCGAGCAGATATTCAATTAACGTCACAAGTAAAATCAGCAACAATCCCTGCCAAATATTCCAGGCAGGTCGTCTCGGTGGAATCCGCTGCTCAATTCTGATACCCATTTTCTTCATCCTCTATCAACTATGTTCCAGAACGTTAGAAAACAATTCCTTCCTTTTCAAATTCTAACTGTTGCTCTGGAAATTGTCCATAAAAATAACATAAAGAAAGGATCCCTGCAGGCAGAGACCCTTCTTTCCCTTTACTCTGAAAGATGCAATTATTGATCGGTACCCTGATTAATGCCAAGATCCTAACGTTCGACAATCATGGCAACGCCCTGTCCGCCGCCGATACAGAGTGTAGCTAAGCCGCGATGGGCATCTTGCCGCTTCATTTCGTACAGTAAGGTCACAAGAACCCGCGTTCCGGAAGCGCCAATCGGATGACCAATGGCAATCGCTCCGCCGTTCACATTCGTCTTCTCAATATCAAGCTTCAACTCGCGCCCGCAGATTAAGAATTGAGAAGCAAATGCTTCGTTCGCTTCTATGACTTCAATATCTTCAATGGTTAGTCCGGCTTTCTTTAAGGCTTTACGGGTTGCCGGAATGGGCCCGGTTCCCATAATCAGTGGTTCTACTCCTGACGTTGCCCAAGACTTGATGGTCGCCAGCGGGGTTAAACCCAGTTCCTGCGCTTTCTCTTTGGCCATAACCACGACGGCGGCACCTGCGTCATTAATACCTGAAGCATTTCCGGCCGTGACGGTCCCACCCTTTTTAAACGCGCCCGGTAGTTTAGCCATGGCTTCATAGGACGCGCCAAAACGGGGAAATTCATCTTGGGAGACAACTTTAGGCTCACCTTTCTTTTGCGGAACGGACACCGGAACAATTTCCTCCACAAATTTACCAGCTTTAATTGCGGCTTCCGCACGTTGTTGACTTAAAACTGCGTGCTGATCTTGTTCTTCACGGGTAATATTAAACTGTTCCGCAATATTTTCAGCCGTTAAGCCCATATGAATACCATGTATCGCATCCGATAAGCCATCAGTTATCATCGTATCAACAACCGTATTATTGTTCATCCGATACCCTGTCCGAGCACCAGGCAGCGCATAAGGGGACAGAGACATGCTCTCACAGCCACCGGCAACAACGATATCAGCGTCCCCGGACATAATGGTCTGAGCGGCACACATGACAGTTTTCAGTCCCGATCCACATACTATATTGAGTGTCCAAGCGGGAACTTCCTTAGGAACTCCGGCTTTCAGAGACGCAGTACGAGCAGGATTCTGACCCAGCGAACTTTGGAGCACGTTACCCATAATAACTTCATCAACTTGATCAGCTGTGATACCTGCTCTTTTAATTGCTTCTGCGATAGCAATAGCACCTAACTCTACTGCCGGTATTTGCGCAAAGGCACCTAAAAAAGAACCTACGGGTGTACGTACAGCACTGACAATGACAACTTCTCTCATTTTAAAACAGTCATCTCCTTAAATTAATAATTCCACAAATGGTTTTTAAAATTTAATTTTAGCGACACCTTAAACTGCACTTCACTAGAAATACCAGTTATTTCATTAACCAGTCCTATTTATTATAACACTCAAACACCATAATTGGTATAACTAAGGTTGAATTATTTACCTTCCTGTTTCTGTCGAATGCACATAGATGGCGGTGGTATTCAACCAACCGCCAGTGTCCGTAGGCTTGTATCCTTTTGTGATTTCCTCTAAATGGAATTTCAATCCCTGACTTAAGTTTTAGGGGATCACTATTATCGACCTTCAAAAACAGGTTTACGTCGTTCCAGAAAGGCTGTAGTACCCTCATTTTTATCCTGTGTACTAATCGCCAGACCGAAAACCTCCGCTTCGTAGGCTATCGCGCTGTCCAGGTCCATGTTAATCCCCCGCTGAACGGCACTTTTGCTTAACTGTACGGCAACGGGTGCACACGCTAAAATTTTGTTCGCCAGTTTGAGGGCTTCTTCCATAAGATTGTCTAAAGGATAAACATGATTCACCAGTCCAATACGATAAGCTTCCTGGGCATCAATGAGTTCTCCTGTAAATAGCAGCTCACAGGCTCGATTTGTACCAACCAGACGGGGCAAACGCTGAGTGCCTCCAAATCCGGCAGTAACACCCAAGGTTACTTCCGGTTGACCAAACTTCGCAGTTTCACTCGCTAAACGTATATCGCAAGCCATAGCTAACTCGCATCCGCCACCTAAGGCAAATCCGTTAATAGCGGCAATTACGGGTTGAGGTAAAAGTTCAAGCTTCCGAAAAGCTAACTGGCCTAATTGACCAAAACGTCGGCCTTCCAGAGTATTAAACTCTTTTAATTGAGCAATGTCTGCGCCGGCGACAAAAGCCTTCTTGCCACTGCCGGTGACTATGACCACTTTAACACTGGAATTACCTGCTATCTCATCCAGCACAGCGGACAGTTCTGTCAGTGTATCCGGGTTTAAAGCATTTAAGGCTTTAGGTCGATTGATGGTTACGGTGGCGATAGCACCGTTTTGTTCAAGCATAAGATTGGCATACTCCACGCTTTGTCCTCCTCGTAATCACGAATCACTTCGCATACTATAATAGCGTTACTTGGTCTGAGAGAGGCATCCCTCCGGAGATCTGACTGAAGATAATTAACGCGCTGAGTTAAGCTCCGTAGTTATGAAAGCCCCGGCCAGATTTCCGTCCAAGCCAGCCCGCTTTAACATATTTACGGAGTAATGGACATGGGCGATATTTATCACCAAGACCTTCATGCAGAACTTCCATAATAGATAATACTGTATCCAGTCCGATCAGATCCGCTAACTCCAACGGACCCATGGGTTGTTTTGTGCCTAATTTCATACAATTATCAATTGATTCCGCCGTGGCTATACCTTCATAGAGTGTGCAAACGGCTTCATTGATCATGGGGATTAAAACCCGATTAACGACAAATCCGGGGGCATCATTAACTTCCACCGGCGTTTTACCTATTTTCACGCTTAACTCTTCAATCGTTTTATAGACTTCGTCACTGGTGGCCAGGCCGCGGATAACCTCGACGAGCTCCATCGCGGGAACGGGATTAAAAAAGTGCATACCAATTACGCGATCCGGACGTTTGGTGAATGTTGCTATCTCCGTGATCGGTAAAGAGGATGTATTAGTTGAAAATATCGTATTTTTAGGGCAAATTATATCGAGTTGTGAGAAGATTTGGGCTTTTATGGCTATATTTTCTATAGCGGCTTCGATTACTAAGTCGGCTGCTGATGCATCCTGCAGAGAAGTCGATTGAGTAATACGACCTAAAATAGCCTCTTTTTCTTCAGCAGCAAGCTTTCCTTTTTCGACACTACGGCTAAGGTTTTTCTGAATGACACCGAGGCCCTTTAAGACAAATTCATCCTTAATGTCATTTAAAATAATGGAGTAACCTGCTTGGGCAGCAATTTGGGCGATTCCTCCACCCATTTGTCCAGCTCCTATTACCATGATTGTCTTCATAATTTACCCCTCCATTTTCTTTGATATAGCGTTAACCTTGTACTCCTTACAATATCCATACCCACCAAAAATATGCAGCGGCATCTACCGTCACATTAACCACGATATCACTGGTATACATTTTGAATTTTGACCATCGAAGTATGTTTTGCATATAGAAGAGGAACCATCCAAAGGGTAGCTGCCTCCTATTCGTCTATGGTAAACATCCATCCACAATAGAATTCTTTTGGATGGGGGTCTGGTGGGCAGGCAATACAACTCGTCTTAATTCGAGGGTCAATCGTAGAAGCGAATAAAGAGTACTCAACTTCTCCAACAGACTTGCAAGGATGGTCAGGAAGACTTTTTCGTTTTCGGGCAGACTGAACGCGACAATCGAGCATTTTAAAAATTAAAGTCCGATCGTCTGATCTGGAGCATTCTTGAACATTTAGAAAGGCATATAATCGAAACTTTAGTGCTCTTTCCAAAGCGTCTAGCCCCCCATTTTTAGGCAAGCCAAGAAAAACCATAATGCGTTTAGCTTCAAGGACAGTAAACCTTCGCCAAGCCTCGGTATCAAGCTCCACCGCTTCGTCAAGTCCGTATACTTGCTCAATAGCTTGGAACCATAGCCCATCATGCGCTAACCAACGTTTAGCAAAGTCTTCTAGCAGTTCAAGAGCTTGTTCCCGTGTTAAATCTTCTTTAGAGTTTAAGGTTCTCAATCCTCCCCTTCTTTTTACAACCAGTAAGTAATAATTTAAATTTTGACTATTTATTATACTTAAAATAGTATTCTCGACAGGGAACTGAATTCCTGCTTCCCAAAAAAATATTCTTCTCTTATACGTCCATCGATGGCTTTAAATTTATGCTAATCTTTCCTTAAGCAACTGATTAACAAGCCCCGGATTAGCCTGGCCCTTGGTAGCTTTCATGATTTGCCCGACGAGGAACCCAATCGCTTTAGCTTTTCCAGCTCGGTAGTCTTCCACTGATTGGGGGTTTGCGGAAATTACGTCATCGATAATACCGAGAAGCGCTCCCTCGTCATTAATTTGTGCCAGTCCTTTTTCCTTGACAATCGTGCCCGCATCCTTACCCGTGCTGTACATTTCTTCAAGGACCCCCTTGGCAATCTTCCCGCTGAGGATTCCTTGAGTGATGAGTTCGAGGAGTTCCGCTAATTGCCGGGCAGAAATCGGAGAATCAAGCACACTGCACTGGTTTGTGTTCAACAGACGAGTAAGGTCACCCATGATCCAGTTCGCCAATGTTTTGGCTTCTCCATAGTAAGCTAAGGCTGCATCAAAGAAGTCCGCCATAGCTTTAGCCTGCGTGATCACAGCCGCATCATAAGCTGACAGTCCCAGCGCCTGCAAGCGGGCACGACGCGCTGCAGGAAGCTCAGGGAGGGTTTTCCGGATTCTCTCCACCCAGTCCCGGTCGATAACCAGGGGAGGCAGATCGGGTTCAGGAAAGTACCGATAATCATGAGCTTCCTCTTTAGAGCGAAGCGCTAAGGTGATTCCCTGCCCCTCATCCCAAGTGCGTGTCTCCTGAACCACGTCTTCGCCCGCATCTAAAACCCGGGCTTGACGAGCCACTTCATACTCCATGCAGCGCCGAACAGAACTAAAGGAATTTAAGTTCTTGGTTTCGGTACGAGTTCCCAAGGTTTCCGTGCCGAGGGGCCTAAGCGAAACATTGATATCAAAGCGAACAGAGCCTTGTTCCAAACGACAATCCGAGACTTCCGTATACTCGAGAATCTGAACCAATTTTTCAAGATAGGCAAGAACTTCCGGAATCGAGCGCATATCGGGCTCCGAGACGATTTCCAGCAGCGGCACTCCGGCTCGGTTATAGTCGACGGAAGACCCGTAAGACGTGGAGATAGTCTCGCCGCTATGCACAAGCTTACCGGCATCTTCCTCCATGTGGGCCCGGGTGATCCCGATCCATTTCTTCTCGCCGTCGACTTCTATCTCTAAGCCACCTTGTAAACAGATGGGTAAGTCAAACTGAGATGTCTGATAATTCTTACATAAATCAGGATAGAAGTAGTTCTTTCGATCGAACTTTGAAAACTTCGCGATTTGACAATTCAACGCCAAACCTGCTTTAATCGCATAATTTACAACCTCACGGTTCAGCACCGGGAGCGCTCCAGGCATACCAAGGCACACCGGGCAAACGTGCGTGTTTTGCTCTCCCCCGAACTCCGTTGTACATCCACAGAAAATCTTTGTCTTGGTTTGGAGTTCAACATGAACTTCCAGCCCACAGACCATTTCGTATTTATCAGCAACTGCCACGCGCCGGCACCTCCCAGGACAAACTCGGTTTTACCGTGTGATAAGGGGTGTTTTGCTCAAAGGTATAGGCTGCGCGGTACAACGTTCCCTCATCTAACGCTTTAGCCATCAGCTGCATACCAATCGGCATTCCGCCTACAAATCCCGCCGGAATAGAAATTGCCGGAATGCCGGCCAAATTAATCGGTACGGTCGTAATGTCTGATAAATACATGGCTAAAGGATTCGCAGATTTTTCACCCAATTTAAAGGCTGGGGTCGGAGCCGTCGGGGAGAGCAAGACATCAAACTTCTCAAACGCTTTGTCAAAATCCTGCTTGATCAGCGTTCGGACTTTTTGTGCTTTCAGGTAATAGGCATCATAGTAACCCGAACTCAAGGCATAGGTTCCGAGCATAATCCTGCGTTTTACTTCCTGTCCAAATCCCTTTGCTCTGGTCTTTTTAAACATACCCAGGACATCGTCGACTTCCGCCCTGTACCCATAGCGCACTCCGTCATAGCGGGCAAGATTTGAGCTCGCCTCGGCAGTGGCAATCAAGTAATAGGCGGGTATGGCGTACTCCGTATGCGGCAGCGAGCATTCAGTCACTTCTGCTCCTAGCTCGATTAGGGTTTGAATGCCGGTCCGAATCCCTCCGGCGACGTCCTGATCAATCCCTTCGCCTAAGTACTCCCGGGGAACCCCTATTTTCAAGCCTTTAATGTCGTTGACCAGGAACTTAGTATAATCTGGTCTCGGATAAGCAACTGACGTTGAATCCAGCGGGTCATATCCGGCGATGGCATTCAGTACCAAGGCATTGTCCCGCACGGTTTGAGTCAAAGGACCAATCTGATCGAGTGAAGACGCAAAGGCAATAAGGCCAAACCGTGAGACTGCGCCGTAAGTTGGCTTCATGCCAACCACCCCGCAAAACGCAGCCGGTTGACGGATGGAGCCCCCCGTGTCTGACCCCAGGGAAAAAGCAGCCTCGTCCGCAGCTACGGCTACAGCAGCCCCCCCGGAGGATCCTCCAGGAACACGCTCCAAATCCCAGGGATTTCTTGTCTTTGCAAAAAAGGAATTCTCGGTTGATGAACCCATCGCAAACTCATCCATATTGACTTTGCCCAGCAGAATTGTTCCCGCAGCCTGGAGACGGTCTGTGACAGTCGCATTATATGGCGGCATAAAATTCTCCAACATCTTTGAGGCACAGCTTGTACGAACCCCTTCTGTACACAGGTTATCCTTCAAGGCCATTGGAATTCCCTCTAAAACACCGAGCACCTCGTTTTGGGCGATCCTGCGATCAACTTCGGCTGCCTGAGCCAAAGCTTGATCTTCAATGACCGTTAAATAGGCTTTCAATTCCGGATCAACCGTCTGAATACGCTTTATGTATGCTTTCGTCAGCTCCGTAGAGCTGACGTCTTTACGAACGAGAAGCTCATGCAGTTCGCTGACTGATTTACCTATCATCATAATCCCCAGACCCTCCTTATCTCAAGTTAAACTTATCCTCGGCACCCTAAAGAAGCCCTCTTCCCCATCCGGGGCATTCCTCAAGGCTTTCTCATGCTTAAGCGATGGTCCTACTTGGTCCTCGCGCATGACATTATGTAATGGAACAGCATGAGCAGTAGGCAGCACATCGTCTGTGACTAAGCGCTCCAACATAGCCGCATAGTCTAAAATGGAATTGAGTTGTTCGGTATACTCTTGAATCTCCGGTTCAGTCAGCTCTAAGCGTGCCAATGCGGCCACATATTCAACGTCTTCACGTAAAATTGTCATCTAATTCACCTTCCCTTTGGGTAGTATGTTGCTTTACTCTGTATCATAACAAATGTCAAAGCACAGGTAAACATATTAAATTTATTCTAACATTTTGATTAATTCACCTTCACTGAGGATTGCAATGCCTAAATCCTGTGCTTTTGTTAATTTACTGCCTGCATTTTCACCTGCTAATACATAATTAGTCTTTTTTGATACACTATTAGATACTTTACCGCCATATTTCTGTATTAACTCACTCGCTTCAGTTCTTTCCATTGTTGGCAGGGTTCCGGTTATGACAAAGATCAGTCCGGCGAATTTCTGTTCGGCAATGTTTTCTTCAGATTCCATTTTCATATTGACATTAGCTTCTTTTAACTTATTGATAATCATAAGATTAGTTTCGTCGTGCATGTAATCATAAATAGCTTTGGCACTGATTTCGCCGATATCTGATACACCTAATAAATCTTCTATTGTTGCTTCCATAATGCGGTCCATTGAACCAAAATGCTTAGCTAATTCTCTTGCTCCTGCTTTGCCGATATTAGGAATGCCAAATCCAGTTAATAAACTACGTAGTTCATTCTGCTTTGCCTGTTCTATATTCGCTAAAAGCTTATCCGTATTTTTTTCTTTACCAATAATACCCTTTTTAATTAAATCAGCTCTGAAATTCTTTAAGAGAAAAATATCGGCTATATTTTTGATATATCCAAGTTTAACTAATTCTTGAATATATATTTCTCCAAAGCCTTTAATGTCCATAGCATCACGTCCAACAAAGTTAATGATATGATGTTCCAGCTGAGCTTGGCAGTTTACATTTGTACATTTAAGATCCGCCGTATCCTGCTGTCTAACGGCTGGGGCACTACAAGCGGGACATCTATCAGGCATCACAAACCTTTTTGCATTTTCATGTCTCTTTTCTTTTAATTCACCTACACATTTTGGAATAACATCACCGGATTTTTCAATCAGTAGTATTGACCCAATGCAAATATCAAACCTATCTATAAAATCCTGATTATGTAATGTTGCTCTTGAAACAGTTGTCCCGCATAAGCGAATTGGTTCAAAAATTGCCGTCGGAGTAATTTTCCCAGTCCTGCCTACAGATAATTCAATATTTAATAACTTTGTTTCTTTTCTTTCTGGCGGATATTTGTAAGCTATTGCCCATTTTGGTACTTTAGATGTAGCTCCAAGCATAGTTCTACTTTCAAGATGATCAATTTTAACCACAGCACCATCAATATCATAGGCCAGACTGCCTCTGGATTCTCCAATTATCTGAATAGCATTCCAAACTTCATCTGTAGTTTTACAGACATAATATGTTTCAATAACTTTTAAACCCTGCTTCTTTAACCATTCGTATCCCTCGACATGACTTGTAAAGGTAATACCTTCTGTTTCCTGGATATTAAAGATAAATAAAGACAAATCTCTATCTTTAGTGATTTTGCTGTCTAACTGTCTTAAAGTTCCGGCAGCACAATTTCGAGGATTAGCAAATAATTTCTTTCCTAGAATTTCTTGTCTCTCATTTACTGCCTCAAAAGCTTTATTAGTCATATATACTTCGCCACGAACTTCTAAATAAGGAATAGGGTCTTTTAGTTTTTTCTTTGCATCTTTTATTACCTTTGCGTTTTCGGTTACGTCTTCTCCAAAATTGATACCATCGCCTCTTGTCTCGGCCATCACTAAATTTCCACTCTCATAACGCAAAGACACCGACAATCCATCAATTTTGGTTTCAACTACAAAAGTTGGATCATAGATACTATTCTTAATATTCTCCACAAATTGAGAAACATCTTCTTTTGTGAAAACATCCTGCAAGCTTAACATCGGGTTTCTGTGAGCCACAAGAATACCTGCTTCTCTTTTGGCGGAACCGCCAACTTTCTGCGTAGGACTGTCTGATGTTATTAGTTCCGGATTTTCATTCTCTAATTTTATTAATTCCTGCTTTAGCACATCATATTCATAATCAGAAATCTCAGGGTTGTCTTGATTATAATAGCGTTCATTATGATGTGTAATTTTTGATTTTAGTTCTTCTATTTTTAATTTATTGTCCATTTGTTTTTCCTTTTTTACTGTCTTTTAATTACTTTTTAATTATAGCCCTTTTTTTCAATTTATAAGTTCATAAAGTTCCGGCAATAGTTTTCCGCTATATGAACTTAATTATTTCTTTTTCACATTGTTTTTCATATTGGTAGTATTCTCCTCACGTTCCATTTTATAAGTGTAATCTGAAATACGCAACGGAAAATTTCCTTAAATAGAGGCGAACAATTCACCGCTAGTTTCTCCGTCCCACAAAAAGGTGGTGTAATGGAACTTGAAAACAAGTTTCATTACACCACCTATATACTTATCCGAGTCCAGGTTAGGCTGAGTTAAGCTAAAGTAAGTCAATACTTAAGTTGTCGTACACACTCTTTCATACTGTCGGATAAACTCCTCTAAGGGATAAGTAACCCCTTTACCTTGAATCTCCAACGATACCAGTTGAGCATTTGGATTATAACCGATAAACTTCATCCCGAGTAGTTTGGCCATTTTAGATAATTCAATCCGCGCGCCTCGCCCGAAGTCCTTTAACTGCATTCAACACACGCCCCTTTTTCTTGTCTTTATGACTCCAAAAAGATTTTGAATGGCCCATTTGGAAATGCTATTCAGTTATATCTTCCTACTTCACTTATCATATCTTATTCAAGGAAGCGTTGCAACTCTCAGAGTCGGATAATTTCGGTAACTATCCTTATGTTTTCATCAGCCCTTCAAGATTGCCCCCATAATCCCAAAACACTTATTCCCGCTAAGATCAGGACACTGCCCGCGATTTTAGGTAAAGCAATAGTTTCCTGGAGGAGAAACGTTCCATAAAATATGACCAACACATATCCCAAGGCAACGAGCGGATATGCATAGCTAAGTTCCCAGCGTGAAATCACAACAAGCCAAAGAATGGAACTAACCCCAAAGCACGTAAAACCAAGAAAAATTTCCGGGGTAAAAATGATCGCTCCGAGTTGTCCCCAAATTCCTGTTACTGTAACCTTACCATAGTGCAGCATTCCCAGGCGAAATAAAAATTGCCCGGTTGCGCCTAAGGCTATGGAAAATACGGCGACGGCGAAAGGATGCACTTCCAAAAGTAAATTCATAGCATCAGAACTCCTTGAAATCAAAGTCTCTCAGCCTTCAACCCCATCCTACCTTTCCTTAGCTGATGACGCTTTAGGTTTCTCAAAACAACGTATATCTATACCAAGAAAAAAGAGAGATATTTGAATGCTATCCCTCTTCTTAGATTTAATCCCTCAAGTTATTTTTACATGCCGTATGGCGAGAAGGGATCTATAGAAAGTATGTAACTGAAAGTTATACTTTCTAAGTAAGTACAAAAAAAAGCAGGTATAATCCTGCCAATTCTTGTCGAGCGAAGCCAACCTATAAGCCGAGTTCTGTCCCTCCATATGGAGGTGATGATCATCTATCTCGAACCGCCGTTACCGACGGCCTCTAGCGACCTTACCCGGGAACAAAAACGGGCCGTTCATAGTTCCCCTATTCAGTCTTGCTCCAGGTGGGGTTTACATGGCCAGCCAGTCACCTGACTGCCGGTGAGCTCTTACCTCGCCTTTCCACCCTTACCTACCCGGAAGCCAGTAGTCAGAAGCCGGAAGCCAGAATTCGGCTGAGAACGAATTTATTCTGACCTCAGGCCTCTGACAACTGACCTCCTTGATCGGCGGTATCTCTCTGTTGCACTTTCCTTGGGGTTTCCCCCACTGGGTGTTACCCAGCACCTTGCCCTGTGGAGCTCGGACTTTCCTCAGAGGCGACCTTTCGGTCCTTACCCCCGCGATCATCTGATTAGCTTCGCTAAATAATCTTACTAAAAAAATTAGTTTTGGTCAAATAGATAATTCTGGTTAAATTTGCCATAACCAAGGCGGGCGATTTGTTAAACTCACTCGAATCTCAATCCCCTGAAGAAATTTATCTGTAGACAAATATTGAAACATCGCTTGCAGCATAGGGGCCTCACTCAGGAAATGCCCAAGATCGCCGACAGCCATACCACCTTCAAGGGCATCCAGAGCGGTATGATGGTCAACGTCACCGGTAATAAGAAGATCAGCACCTATAAATAACGCTTTCTGTACAAAGCGAGCCCCGCTCCCATTGACAATTGCAACTTTACGCACAACATTTTCTAACGACCCCGCCAGGCGCACTCCGGCTAAATCATAGGGCTGGGCAAAAACTCCCGGCCGGCTTAAACAGCCCAAAAAGTGTTTCCAGACAGCCCCCAATTTATCAGGCTTCGGCAGATACCCGCTCACTCCATACCCTCGCTGCTCATCACGCTGGAGCAGGGTAATGTGGTCATCCGCCGGCTCCGCCAAAATCTTCATTTCCGTCAATCCAAGGACCTCACCGAGTGCTCGACTCGAAGAAATTATGGACTGGTCTAAATTCGTATGGGCCGTGTAATAGCCGATCTGATACTGCAAAAGCCGCAGAGGGACCTGAGCCGCGGCATTATCCACCCGCAAATTCTTGAGGGGGCGAAAGATTATCGGATGATGGGCAACGATAAGCTGGGCGCCATAAGCTTTCGCTTCTTCGACGACCTCCAAAGTTCCATCTAGGGTGATTAGAATGCGCTCAATAGGGGCGGTTCCGCTCCCCACGAGCAACCCGACATTGTCCCAATCCTCCGCCCATGATTTGGGGGCAATTTTTTCGATGACCTGAGCCACCAATTCCGCTGTTACTGCCATTTCCGCAATCCCTCCAGCAAAGCCAATTCCTCAGATACTTTTCTGATTTTAGTCATAATCCCAGGGCTCTTCGACTTTTTCATTTGCTCCATTTGCCTTGCCAGCATGCTCATGTAAACGTTAATATATCGTGTCAAGAGGTCCGTGCGTTCTTCCAGAACCAGTGGTCCAAATTGCCAGATCATTTTCCGGACCAGACTTGGAAACTCCGTCGCTGAGATATTCCCGTTCTCCAGGAGGGGATGCAGACGCGCTGTCCATATGCCCTCGATCATTTGAATTCCAGCCCCGTCCCAACCATCGTCCTTAGAATATGCCATAACGACATAGATGCGGTCATCTTCTTCAACTAACCTTTCTGCCTTCAGCCGCCACCTGCCGCCTAACAATGCCAATCGTACGGCGCTCTCTGCACCTTGAGGCTGCAGGATAAGATCATGCACAGACTCAAGAACGTCCGGCCGTGCAGACAGTATGTCCAATATGGTTTTCCCACCCATTCCCGCCAGCGTTAAGACATTGACTTCCCCGGACTCGAGCGGCATTAACCCATCACCAAGCCGCACATGAATAGCTTCTTCTAAACGCCGGGCTTTGACGGCAGTCAAGGCAGATTGGTATGGACCTTCATGAACGTCAATGGCGACTGCTTTTGCTATCTGCTGCGTCTCATAGAGGGCTATGGGCAAATAAGCATGATCCGTCCCTATGTCGCCGAGAATTGCACCATTGGGAACAAAAGCTGCGACCGTTTGCAAGCGAGGACCTAAAATAACCGGTAAAGTCATGGTTCACCTCATTAATACAGTCCATTATCCTCTGTATACTCAATCGTGCCATTTCTCTAAATGAGAACTAATGAATTTAATAATTGTTTTATTTTCCTCTTTTCCTGAACCATTGATCGCTACTGGTTCTCCAAAGGCCATATGAATTGGTTTACTCCGTCTGATTGGTCCCAAATCCTTTAAGTATTTTCCGATTTCCCAAAAGTCTGTCTTTATGGCAATGGGCACAACTTGAACCTTAGCATTATTTGCCAACTTTACTCCTAAGGTGTTAAATTCCTGCGGTACAAATTCTACAGTCCTTGTCTTTTGCGGAAACACAACAATCGATACCCCATTGGCTAATAATTCTTGTCCTTTTTTCATTACTGTTTGGAAATCTGCTCGGGAATTTTCCCTGCTGACAACGATTGGATTTCGCGAACGCATAATTGGGCCAAAGATCGGATGTTTAACCAGACTATCTTTAACGACAAAGGTGACGTTCATAAATGGAGCGATTATACAGGGAAATACAAAAGTCTCCAGTATGCTCATGTGGTTGCTGACAAAAACAACAGGTCCTTTACACTTCTGAAAATTCTCAAGCCCTGTGATATGAAATCTACCCCCGCAACCCTCAATTAACTTAAAAATATCATATGAAGATAACGCCCAAGCCTCTGTATCATATTGACCTCTTAAGGCTGCCCTACGGGATTTTAGCACGATATTTACATATTTACACATAAAATACAAACGCGTATTGAGCATTAGTCTATCTAAAAACAAACGACGAGTATTTTTCTCAGTATCATATGAATCCTTCGTAAAAAAGTCCTTTTTCAAAAACCATTCCTCCTGTCGATTTCCAATAGCCGGTAAGGCTTAAATCAATTATGTTTTTGATTAGTTCTGCATATTTCTGGGATATCCTTCCCTGAAGAGGATAATATTAACTTTAACTGAAGAATCATGCCCAGGTTACGGACAGAGACCGTTAGCAATAAGAATGATCTCTAAAAACAAACAAAGCCCCTCCCTTGAAAAGGAAAGTGCTGGCAACGACAGCCTTATTATAATTGTTTCCTACTAAATTGTCTACATATGATCAAAGCAAGCTATCTATTGCAAAACTTGACGAAAAACCATTAAGAATGTCGCACGGGAGGAAGCTGAAATAAGCTATAGAATATAATTATAGCTTAGTCTATTTGAGGAGGTGATTTAAGTTGAATCCATCCACCCCCTTGAGAGGATACAAGTATTTGAAAAACTAATCGTAATCGCGGAACTATACTATACAAGCAAATTTTTATTTTATGTCAACCCTGAAAGCCTTGGTGATACTGGTGGACGATACTGGTGGGCGATACTGGTCTCGAACCAGTGGCCTCATCCGTGTGAAGGATGCGCTCTACCGCTGAGCTAATCGCCCAAATCGACATTGGATATTCAATTATGCCGCATCCATCGTTCGAACCACGAACCACTAACTTCGTACCTCGATTATGGTGGGCCCACTTGGATTCGAACCAAGGACCGACCCGTTATGAGCGGGGGGCTCTACCGCTGAGCTATGGGCCCATATTGAGATAAATTCACAATTGGCTCCCCGAGTAGGACTCGAACCTACAACCTACCGGTTAACAGCCGGTTGCTCCACCATTGAGCTATCGAGGAATGTCCTTTGCACGCGTTATTATACGTAATTCTGCTCCTATAGTCAAGCCTTATATACAAAAATAAAATCCTTCAATCCCCAACGGACTTTTCAAACGTCATTCGAACCTCGAGCTTCGGACATCGAACTTCGTATTTTGTCGCTTATTCCAAGTAATCCTTCAGTTTTTTACTCCGGCTGGGATGGCGCAATTTCCGTAATGCCTTGGCTTCAATCTGCCGAATTCGTTCGCGAGTAACCCCAAATTCTTGTCCAACTTCTTCCAATGTTCGGGTACGTCCATCATCAAGTCCAAAGCGTAACCTCAGCACCTTCTCTTCACGGGGGGTTAATGTATCCAGAACTTCTTCCAATTGCTCTTTTAAGAGGATGAAGGAAGCGGCCTCGGCTGGTGCCGGAGCATCCTCATCTGGAATAAAATCTCCCAAATGAGAGTCTTCCTCTTCCCCGATGGGTGTCTCAAGCGAAACCGGTTCCTGGGCAATCTTCATAATTTCACGTACACGTTCTACCGGGATATCCATTACTTTGGCGATTTCTTCAGGCGCTGGTTCCCTCCCCAATTCCTGCAAGAGTTGCCGTGAAACGCGAATCAACTTGTTAATCGTTTCCACCATATGAACTGGAATCCGGATCGTCCGAGCCTGATCAGCAATGGCACGGGTAATGGCCTGACGGATCCACCATGTGGCATACGTGCTAAACTTAAACCCTTTGATATAATCAAATTTTTCTACTGCCTTAATCAATCCGAGATTACCTTCCTGAATCAGATCAAGGAAAAGCATACCCCGTCCAACATAGCGTTTCGCAATACTGACCACGAGTCGCAAATTGGCTTCAGCCAGTCGCCGCTTAGCTTCCTCGTCGCCGCCCTCCATACGTTTCGCCAATTGTATTTCTTCCTCAGCCGAAAGCAGAGGGACTCGTCCAATTTCTTTCAGATACATGCGAACCGGATCATCAATTCCCACACCTTCAGGGACGCTTAGATCCACTTCAGCCTCTTCTTCCACATCTTCTTCCGATTCCTCTACTATTTCATCCTCGTTTTCCTTGGCCTTTTTCAGAACCTCCAGATCAACTTCTCCTGGCTCAGGCACTACGTCTATCCCCATACGGCCCAATTGTTGGTAGACATCGTCAATTTGATCCGCAGAAAGATCAATCCCTTGGAGAGCATCCATAATCTCTCGGTATGTTATGAACCCTCTCTTTTTGCCTTTCTGAATGAGGGCTCGGACGCTGTCCATTTTTTGTTCTTCGTTCATCTGTCCCCCACCTTCCCTCAGATCATCCTGTTGGGAGTCTTTAACCTTACTATTCACCACGTTTTAACCGCTCTCCTATCTCTTTCAACAGAGCCATGGCCCCTGCCATGTCACCGATTTTTTCCAATGCTGCCATGCGTGCTTGAAGATCTTCTACTCTTTCCTCAGCTTGAGTAGAGAGAATTTCCTTGATACAATCATCTAAAAGCCGCTCAGTTTGCGATCTATCTAACTCTTCCAGAAACAAACTCGCCAACCGGCTTTGCACAGTTTCGTCACAATGCGCCGGCAAAACGCCATCCTGGTTGAGATAATTAAAAATTTGTTGATGTACAGGGACTTTCCAAAAGGATTCTCCTAACATAGCCTTGATTTTAGGCAAATATGAAATATCTTCTAAAAGCAGGCGTAGAAGCAAAAGCTCTGCTCGATAAACTCCCAAATAGACGATGGGGAGAGGGGGTACGCTATTATCCTTACATAGAATGGCATTAGTAATATTATCCCTACTTTTTAGAGAACTAACCCGTTTTTGTTGAAAATATTCCTGTACGCGCTCATTATTAGGTTTTTTCAGTTCGTAGCTTGCAATCTCGCGTTGTACTGCCTCTAATGTAAGGCCGAGTTCCAAACTTAAAAAGCGCTCATACCCTTCCCGTTCAACCGGACTGCTAACTTTCAAGATATCTGCTGCAAGTTTAATCACCAGTTCTGCCTTTTCCGGAATATTCCGTGGTGGCTGTTCGCGAAATAGTGTCTGATATTTAAACTCCACAAAGGTCAAAACCTTGCTTAGAGCTTGGTTAAACTTCTCCACACCATAACTTTTCAAAAACTCATCCGGATCCTTTGCTCCGGTTAAGGTTAAGACGTCCACCCGGATCCCAGCGTCGCGAAGGATTTCTCCCCCTCGAAATGCGGCCTGAATTCCCGCCCCATCGGAATCATAGAGAAGGACGACGCGTGAAGTATACCGTCTCAAAAGTTTTGCCTGCTCTTTAGTTAAAGCTGTCCCCAAGGAGGCCACCGCATTCGGGAACCCGGCATTTTGCAGAGCAATGACATCCAGATAACCCTCGACCAAGAGAGCATATCCTAATTCACGAATACCTTGATGGGCACGATGCATTCCATAGAGGTGATGTCTTTTATTAAAGAAAGCATTCTCCGGAGAATTTAGATACTTTGGGATAGAATCATCCAACACTCGGCCACCAAAGGCAATGGGATGTTTACGTTGGTCAAGTATACTAAATAGCACGCGGTTTCGGAAACGATCATAATGGTGTTGCCCGTCTTTACCCAGCGTTTCCTTTTCAACGGCCAGACCGGCCTCGGCTAATTCATGCGGTTGAACGCCCCGTTCCTGCATGTAACTCAATAATCCATCCCAACGCTCCGGAGCATAACCCAAACGAAAGCTTTTCATGGTATCTATGTCAACCCCGCGTTTAGCAAAATAGACTCGTCCGGGTTCTCCTTCGGGTAATCTCAAAAGAAGGTCGTGATAGTAACTTGCCGCCCATTCGTTAATTTCTTCAAAACGTCGGCGGAGTCGGTTTTCTTCCCGTTCACGGGGAGATTGTTCCTTCTCAGGAAGAGACACGCCGTATCGGCGCGCTAAATTACGAACGCTCTCCACGAAAGACCAATTTTCCTTCTTCATAATAAAAGAAAAAATGTTTCCCCCAACATTGCATCCAAAACAATAAAACATTTGTTTCTCAGGGGTCACAGTAAAACTAGGTGTCTTTTCCGAATGGAAAGGACAAAGTCCCCAATAGTTTTTCCCCTTTCGCTGCAAGCTGACATATTCAGATATTACCTCAACGATATCCGTGCGTAAACGCACTTCCTCGATAGTCTCTTGCGGAATTACTTCGACATGAATTCTATTTTCCACGTTCTTTCGCCCTTTGATGTTTACCCACACATTTTTAGTTTGCTTGGTTTGTCTAGTTTCTCAACCCTTCTCTAATACAATTCTTCGCCGAAAATTTACGGAATCCTCTTTTTTAGTCTTCTTATCCAGAATTAGTTTTAGAAAGAATTCGAACACTCTACCAAAAACTATTCTATTCTCTTTTTTATTTGATAATACCTCCTTTTTGGCATCTTTTTTTATAACCAGCTGCTCTGTTACACATACTTATACTTCCTAATCAAACCCTTTACCTATGCTCGGGCGCCAAGATACTAGTGTGCCGCTTATGAGAAATGAAAGTTAATTCTTAAATATATCGATTAATTAAACTTAATCATAATATCCACAACTTCCGGTGTATTACCAAGACGGACCGGTGGTCCCCATGTTCCGTAACCTGACGAAACTATGAGTTGAAAATCGTTCTTACGCAGTAACCCCCAGTCCTTTTCAAAAATCCGACGTGTAATAAATTGAATGGGAAATATTTGTCCACTGTGCGTATGTCCTGATAACTGCAAATTCACCCCTTGTTCAGCAGGCTCTTCTAATTGCATTGGTTGATGATCCATTAAGATACTTGGCAGAGAACGGTCTACCCCTTGCATTAAAGTTTTTAAGTCTTGTCTCGGAACCCCATTGAAATGCGCCCCTGACCGATCATCTCGCCCAATAAGATAAAACCTCCCGGCAATCTCAAGGAAACTATCCCGTAATACTTTTACACCTGCCTCACCCAAGTAATTTATCGCGTCCTCAGCATTACCGCCAATGTACTCATGATTCCCCAGTACAGCAAATACACCATACGGAGCACTTAGTTTGCGAAAGTTTTCGGACACTTGTTGTTTATTTGACGATTCAATATTCTCATCGAACACATCTCCCGCAAACAGAATCAGGTCGGGGTTTAGTTCATTAACCGTCTTGACCATCTCCGTGAGATTACCGTTATGAATGATCGTTCCTAAATGAACGTCTGAAACCATGACAACATGTAACTGTTTTAGAGATCCGGCTTGCTTGGCAATTGTTAAATCATAATGATTAATTCGAGGGTGTCGGGCATTCCAGGCGCCGTAACTTACAATACCGACGACTAAGATCAACACGGCTAATCCCAAAGCAGGGTTAAAATTCGGTTTTATTTCGGGCGGGATAACTTGAAGAAAGTGATCGAACAAACGCAGGAAATCCAAAGTAGTGATTACTAATAAAAAGCAGAACATAAAAGCCAGCCAATAAGCCCCTACCATTGTCATTGCTTCGTATACTACCGTCGGTAGAAATTTATGGCTGAATCGACTGAATAAAAAGGACCAGGAAACCAGCCAAAAGATGGTCCAATATACTTTAGAAGTTAATAAAGGGACGCAGCTAAACAAGGCCTGCCACCCACGCAGACCAATGTAGTAATTGAGTCCGCTATAAATTAAAAAAATAGCGCAGCCTGCCAAGATATAGAAAGGATTTACCATTTCTTGATTCTACCTCCGAATTTCGATGTTTAACGCGGGGATTATATCATCTGGAGCTTATTATATAGCTTTTTCGGGATTACAACACATGCCTTAATATGCACCTTATATAATTAAGAACGAAAAAGTGAGAAGTTGGCTCAAATTAGAAGTAATAAGCAGTTGGGAACAAGAATAAAGTACTGACACTAAAGTGACACTAAAAGAATCCCTACTCGGCGTAACCTGTCGTTTCGCCGAGTAGGGCATTCCTTATGCGGGAGCAGCCTATCCAATTTGGGAAATTGGTGTTATCTACTCTTGCACTCATATTGCAAACTATCCCCTCTACCCGGATCCACTTCAAAGCCCGCTGCCTGAATCCTTCTTTCTATACAATATTGGCAATCTTGCGGCTGATCATCCCCACAAATTTTGTTTTCGTAAAGAGCGTATTGTTTTCTTACAGATGTTGGAGTAATAATCGGCATCAGGACATTGGCGCCCGCTTTCAAGGCAAGTTCCCGACCTTGCGGATGCAGAGTGCCAAGTGCCGTCGTGGCCGGAAGAAGGCTCTCCGGAATAAGCAGCCGCGCCAGAGCTACCATCACCAACGTATCTTCCGCCGTTCCGCCCTTTTTTATACCCAGCGGCGTCTCACTATGCGGAATAAAAGGCCCGATTCCGACCATGTCCGGACGAAGTTCTATTAAATATCGCAAGTCCTCCGCCAAATCGGCGGAGGTTTGTCCGGGAAGCCCCACCATAAACCCGGCTCCCACTTGGTAGCCGATGTCCTTCAAAGCGCTCAAACAGGCCCGGCGATTCTCAAAAAGCATTGTTGGGTGTAACTTTTTATACAGTTCCTTTGCAGCCGTTTCGTGGCGCATCAAAAAACGATCTGCACCAGCCATAAAGAGACTTTGATAGGTTTCTCTTCTCCGCTCGCCGATCGATAAGGTAATAGCTGCCTCCGGATAACGTTTTTTGATCTCCTGCATCAAAGCAACGAGCATCCCGTCGGTATACCAAAGGTCTTCCCCACTTTGCAGGACAAATGTCCGATATCCTAATTCGTACCCTTGAGCACAGCAACCTAGAATTTCTTCCGGCGTTAACCGATAACGCTTCACCTGGGCATTGGAAGCCCGGAGGCCGCAATACAGGCAATCCTGCCGGCAATAGTTCGAGAACTCAATAAGCCCTCTCAAGTAGATTTTATCCCCATAATACGCCTGTTTCGTCTTTAGGGCATAGTTATAGAGGACCTCTCTGTCCGCAGGAGTTATGCTTTCCAGGAGATAGATTATTTCAAATTTTGCGAGCTCATTCGTCTGATAGGCCTTCTCCAGTAAATTAGATACTTCACTCACATTACCACTCTCCCTACCCAACGTTCGCTAACAATCCAACACCATTGAGACTTGCCGCATCCCAAATCTTTCACTATCAATTATCTTCCAGGATCATCTTCGCCAGGGGGAATGGTTCCAGCGCTCGCGGCAGTAATCCCTGAACATAGGCAATGAGTATGCCGTAGTTAACAATAGGCACATTATGCTCTTTCACCCGTTCTATTCTGCTGAGCATGCCGGTTCTGTTCAGCATACAGGCCCCGCAGTGGACGATCAGGGCATATTTCTTGATGTCCTCCGTAAAGGTTGCCCCTGCGGAGAATTCAAACTCGATCTGCTTACCGCTTCTCTGCCGCAGCCACCTTGGGATCTTCACACTGCCGATATCATCCGCTTGTCTATGATGGGTACACCCTTCCGCTATTAAAACCTTATCTCGATCCTGAAGCCTGGCAATCGCCTTGACGCCTTTAATAAACTCTGTTAAATCCCCCTTTTGTCTGGCAAAAAGAATCGAAAACGAAGTCATTAAAATATCCTTAGGCGTATCGGCAGCCACTTTTAAAAAAACCTGCGAATCGGTTATTACCAGCTTTGGTTTTTTGGCCAGATTATTCAGGGTTTCTCTGAGTTCGTATTCCTTAGTTACGATCGCCATCGCATCACTATCCAGGATGTCTCTTATCGTCTGTTGTTGCGGAAGAATTAGTCTTCCTTTGGGCGCTGCTTTATCAATCGGCGTAACCAGCACAATAAAATCACCCGGGTTAATTAAATCCCCCACAATTTTAAACTTATCTTGATCCTCCGGGATAACTGCGATTATTGCATTCTTTAATTCGTTGATTCCCTGCTTCGTTAGAGCTGACACAGCAACGACCAGGGTGTTTAATTCTGCTTGGAGACTACTTACTATTCTTTTATGTTTGGTTTCATGTTTGGTTTCATGTTCGTTTTCGTCTTCAATAGTATCCAGCTTATTTAAAACCACTATCAGCGGTTTCTTCTTTTCCCTAAATTTATCAATAATAAACCGATCAGCGTCATTGATTCCGACCTTAATATCTACAATAAGCAGTGCCAGATCAGCGATATCCAGAACCTCCAAAGTCTTCTTTTTCCTGAGCTCTCCTAATTCTCCCGGATCGTCTATGCCGGCCGTATCGATGAGCACACACGGTCCGATGGGCAAGATTTCCATGGCTTTAAACACCGGGTCGGTCGTTGTGCCTTTTACTTCGGAAACTATTGCCGTTTCCTGGCCGGTGATGGCATTGATCACACTGGATTTCCCTGCATTTCTCTTGCCCAATAACGCCAAATGCACTCTCCCGCCTCTTGGCGTTTCATTTAAGCTCATCCTAGTCCCTCCCCAAGATCATTTTCCCGGAACTCCCGATTTTGTGACTTCAAACGGATTCAATAGCCCATCATAACTTTGTCCCCCCCGACGCAGACTGATTACAACACTCAATTAGAACCTTAAATCTCTCTCTCCTGCTTCGATTCGCTTAAGTTTTTCCAGAGCCGCCTTTCTGGCTGCCTCTTTCGGAATCTCCCGGAGACCCTTAGCGATGACTTTTTGGCCTGATTCCTTTAGCTCGTCATCAGCGTAATCGAGAAGGAATTCGCGAAAGGTCAGCAAGGCATTCGGTTGACAAACATTGTGTATTTTTCCCGACTTAGCCAAAGACATAAACCGGTCTCCGGTTCTACCTTCCCGATAGCAGGCCGTACAGTAGCTTGGCAAATAACCGCTTGCACACAAACCTTTGATCACTTCCAGAGGCGGACGATGATCCGCTACTTCGAATTGGGGTTTGCCCTTTGATTTATTTGCGCCGTGTTCCTCCGAGTAGCCGCCCACTCCCGTGCAGGAACCCGCGCTGATCTGTGAAATTCCCAGGGCCAGTACTTCCGCCCTAAAATTAGGTTCTTCCCTTGTGGATAAGATCATTCCGGTATAAGGAACAGCTAATCTCAAAACCGCAACTATTCTTTTGAATTGATCATCCGCAACAAGGTAGGGCAGCCCGTTAAGATTCACTCCCTCAGCTGCTCTCAGTCTGGGAACAGAAATTGTATGCGGCCCTACGCCAAAGGCTTCCTCCAAGTGTTCCGCATGCATCAGCATGGCAATAGTTTCGTATTTGTAGTTATATAAACCATATAATACGCCAATTCCGACATCGCCAATGCCGGCTTCCATCGCTCTGTCCATGGCCGTAGTATGCCAATTGTAATCATGCTTGGGACCCGTGGGATGCATTTCTTCATAAACTTCCCGATTATACGTCTCCTGGAAGAGAGTATAGGTACCAATTTCAGCCTCTTTTAAACGCCGGTAATTCTCTATGGTCGTTGCCGCAACGTTAATATTGATGCGTCGAATACTGCCATTATCAAATTTCAAGGAGTAAATTTTCTTTATGCATTCAATTACATAATCCAAGGAGCAATTAACCGGATCTTCGCCTGCCTCCATGACAATTCGTTTGTGTCCCAACGATTCTAAAATTTTGATTTCCGCTTCCAATTGTTCCATGGTTAGTTTGCTTCTCTTCAGGCTCTGACTACAGGCCTGATAGCCACAATAGACACAGTTATTGACGCAATAATTACTAATATAAAGAGGCGCGAATAAAACGATTCTCTTGCCATAAATCTTTTCTTTAATCTCTTTGGCTGTCTTAAACATTGCTGCCAGGACGTTTTGATCCTCAATATTTAACAGCACCGCCGCTTCTCTATGCGTCAATCCTTGGCAAGTCTTTGCCTTTTCAAGAAGCACCCTGACATGGTCTTTGTCCTTAGCCCTAACCTGTCCTTCTTCCAGCGAAATCCTAACTTCTTCATCGATAATGAAATCCTTCGCCAAATACGCTTTCATCTTTAGACCTCCAACTTTTTGTGTTAATGCTATTACCTCTCCTAAATATAAACCTTTCAAATTCTGTGGTTACTTCGACCTTAAATAATTCTGGTGAGCGCGCTCTTGACGGTAACTTTCGGAAGGTTGCCCAGTTTCCCGGTCAGGGAGCCGACCTGATCAGTGCTGCCATCAACAATCAGAGATATGACGGCTACTTCCCGGGTTTGATGGGGCAGACCCATGCGGCCGATAATCAGATCGGCATGCTCGCTTAAGATCTGATTAACCTTGCCAACCACCTGCCGGTCTTCAATTACTACCCCGATAACTCCCAAACGCTTTTCTGTCATACTTATACCCATTCCTTTCTTGAGGCATCAAACGTTCTGACTCATAGACCCCCTTTTCATCCAGTGTGAGACTCCCTCTTAACATGTGAGGATGACGCACTTTATCATCTTGAGGAATTTACTGAAAAGTGAGACAAAAAATATTTTCAAATCACAAAATCTAACGTTACAGGTGTGAGTTGTCCCTCGTACTTTGCTACGCTGGGGGAAAACAGAGAATGTCTCAAGCGAAGGCTTAGCCAAAATAAAACGCTTACCCTGAAATATTAGAGTAAGCGGTCAAACATATCATGATTTTTAATATGATGACCCCTTTAACTCAGCAATAACCTTGTTCTCAGGGTAAAACTTATAAGTTAGAGCGCCTGCAGAGCAGCCGCATGGACCTTTCTGCAAACTCTGACCCGGATTACAGGAACCTCCTGGTAATCCATTTACATATCCCCTCTTCTTTTTATAAGATTCTTCGTTCGTATCCGTGTTTAGACGACTGCCCTTTGCACCTTATTTTATACTAAAGTATAGCATAATATTATGCAAATGTGAATCTTCTCTCAATTCAGCACATCTCCATTACGACCTTAAGCTTCTTTCCTCAGCTCGGAAAACCACTTGCTGTTATGCTCGGCACTTGATGCCGCATCCACATAACCATCAATCATCATAGATGCGAATTCACCGCGGGATTTCGAATTAATTGCCGCCAAATAGAAGTGCCCTGCTATCATTATAATTAAAACCATCCCTGTCCAAAAATGAATCGCATAGCAAGTATTTAAAAAAGCAGCCGATACAGTATGACGTCCCAGCCACATTTCAAAACCAGTAAAAATCATCAAAAAACAGCCTATAATAACTAACCAGCCGAGAACTTTTTGCCCGGCATTGTATTTATCTTGTGGCGGTCTTACTTTCATTTTAATGAAGGGCACATAACCACCCAGGACTTTAAACCAGGCCATATCGTTCCTGGTAAAAGTTGTAATGGTGTCAATAAAACGCGCGAACCGATCAAAATTTAAAAGAATGTAGAGAGTAGGTCCTAACGTGAAAATTACGCCGGTCCAAACATGGACAAGTGATGCGTTCGCACCACCTCCAAATAGGTTGTTAATGCCGTTGCCGGACCAGTGGAAGCCTATTCCAGTAAATCCCAGGAGGATAAAAGTAATTAAGTGTATCCAATGCATCGTCCGGGTCTGCGTACCATGCTTTAAGGCTTTGCCTTTGACAATTTCCTTACTCATTTATAGCCTCTCCTTTCCAACATTTCATATCTTCTTATCTCTTTTTATGATACAGCTTTTACATCTTCTTTTGGATGATTCAGCTCCTCAATTAATGCGGGAATATCCTTGCCGTAGCGCGTATGCAGCAAATGATGAGACTTGCTGCTCAGCGGTTTTACTTCTCCCGGTGATAAGAATTCCTTGTATAATTGCTGAACTTCAGGATTCAGGTGCGACTTACGAATGGTCATCTTTTCATCCAAGGAATATAACCCGGCTGATCTTTGGGCAATATAATCAGTACTGGTTTTGGCGCTGCTGAACCCCAGTTTCATAAACAGACCGGAAAAGGCTGCAACCACTGCCAACGCGACTGTTCCTTTTAGAAACTGCCGCCTGTTTATGCCTTCTTTTTCATGAAATAATGTCATCGTTATTTCTCCTTTTTATTTTTATTAGGCATCCCGCCGGATCGGTTGCCCACCACCGTTAATACACCCACCCGGGCAATTCATAACTTCGATAAAATGATAGTCGAGTTTTCCTGCCAATACATCTTCAATTACCTGGCCTACATGTTTAGTTCCGGTTATTATGGCAACTTTCACCGGGAAAACTGTATTCCCCAAAGCTTTGATTGGCACCGGAACTGTAGCTTCTCGAACCGGAGCCAGTCCGCGTACAGCTTTTAATTCAATTTTATCCAAAGTTTGCCCACTCAATAACTCATAAGCGGTACGCAGCGCCGCTTCCATCACACCTCCGGTCACACCAAAAATCGTAGCCGCACCGGTGGATTGACCGATAAAAGAATCTGCTTGTTCATCTACCAGGATATTAAAATCTATCCCTACGTCCTTAATCATCTGGGCCAGTTCGCGAGTCGTTATTACCGCATCCACATCCTGGTGGCCGCTGCTGATCATTTCCGGCCGGTTGCACTCATATTTTTTAGCCGTACAAGGCATGACAGAAACAGAATAAACGTCGGCAGGATCGATGTTCAGTTTTTGGGGTAAATATGTCTTGGCTAATGCTCCAAACATCTGCTGGGGAGATTTGGCCGTTGACAAATGAGGAAGGATTTTAGGATAATTATCCTCTGCATATTTAATCCAGGCTGGACAACAACTCGTAAATTGGGGTAAGGGACCGCTTTCTTCGTAACCGGGTTGTCCTACTGCTTTAAATACCCGATTAATTAACTCAGTGCCTTCTTCCATAATTGTTAAGTCCGCAGTAAATTCCGTGTCGTAGACTTTATCAAAACCTAATTTTCTTAAAGAAGCAAACATTTTACCTTTGGCATTATACCCCGGCTCCTTGCCAAATTCTTCACCTAAAGCTACCCTGACTGCCGGCGCAGTTTGAACTACTACAAATTTTTTCGGATCAGTTAAAGCTGCCTTTATTTCTGCGATCATACTCTGGTCTTTGATTATTCCGGATGGGCAGTTAATCAGGCACTGCCCGCAATTGATGCATTTTTTTTGATCAATATGATGTTGTTCGCCAAGTTTTCCGGTTATGGCACCCGTAGGACATATTGGAGTACAGTGATCACAGGACTTGCATAGGGCAGTAACACTTATAATACCTTCAGCTGCTACAGAATTCACTATTCACCCTCCTAAAAACATAATTTAGAAAGCATTCTCTTGGTAATTTGAAAAAAGCGATTAAATCTTATTATAACCACACTTATATTTATGTATAAGTGTATCCTTATACACCAAGTACCTTCACCAATTTATTCACATACATTACCTGCATCAATCAGCTCATAATAGAAAAGACTCCACCTTCAGAAAGTGAAGCCATGCCAAAAAAAGCCTAACTGGCCTGGTCACCTCCTTTTCAATAGTGAAGGCATACCCGTTTCCAGGTACACCCCGAGGGCTTTAAGCCCTGGCCGGTTACCATAGATTACTCATTAGGTTGATCCGGCTCGGAGATAGGATTAATTAAGTTTTGTGAATCATAAATATAAATAGAAAAGACTCCACCTACAGAAAGTGAAGCCACGCCAAAAAAGCCTAACTGGCCTGGTCACCTCCTTTTCAATAGTGAAGGCATACCCGTTTCCAGGTACACCCCGAGGGCTTTAAGCCCTGGCCGGTTACCATAGATTACTCATTAGGTTGATCCGGCTCGGAGATAGGATTAATTAAGTTTTTGTGTGCGATAAACGTGCCATAAACATAGGTAATCCTTAGTAAACATGCATAAACAACCTATAACTGATTATAGCTTTATTGAGATTAACTTGCAAGAACATTATGACTCACAGTCAAAGAAAAACTGATTTATACGAATTGCCTTTCGTAGATTAACTGAAAAAACGCTTACCCTGAAATAATAGAGTAAGCGGTCAAAATATCATGATTTTTAAGATGATGACCCCTTTAACTCAGCAATAACCTTGTTATCAGGGTAAAATTTATAAGTTAGAGTGCTTGCAGAGCAGCCGCATGGACCTTTCTGCAAACCCAAACATCAGTTACAGGAACTTTTTGTTCTTAGCGTGGTAGTGCGTATGCAATAACTCATGAGATTTGTGTCCCAGGGGTTCAATCAGGAAGTCTTCATAAAGCTTGGCTACTTCCGTATTCAAATGTGACTTCCGAACCTCCATTGCTTCGTCTTCGACATAGATAGCATCAATCCGCTGGACACGTTTGGCATTGGCTTTGGTTATCGGTTGTCCGCCGCCGCCGATGCAGCCACCCGGGCAGGCCATGATTTCAATGAAGTGATAAGGGGATTCGCCGCGTCGAACCTGATCCATGAGTTTTCTGGCATTGCCAAGGCCATGCGCAATAGCTACTTTTACCACTGTCCCTTTGAGATCAACCGCAGCTTCCTTAATTCCTTCAAAACCACGGGTTACGGTAAAGTTAACGTCCGGAAGAGTTTCTCCCATCACTACTTCGTAAACTGTGCGCAGGGCAGCTTCCATAACCCCGCCGGTGGCTCCAAATATAACGGCAGCGCCGGTATATTCGCCCATCCAGGGGGAGAAGGGAGCGGGCGCCAGCTTCGTAAAGTCAATACCGCTCATCCGGAACAGGCGGCCAACTTCCCGCGTGGTCAGCACGATATCAACATCCCGGAATCCACTGCTGTTCATTTCTGGGCGGGACGCCTCAAACTTCTTGGCTACACAGGGCATAATGGATACCGAGAAGATCTTCTGCGCGGGAATTCCCATTTTGTCCGCCCAGTAGGTCTTAGCCAGGGAACCGAACATCTGCTGGGGTGATTTACAGGTAGACAGGTTGTCCAGCAGGTCGGGATAATAAGTTTCACAGAAATTAATCCAGCCGGGGCTGCAGGAGGTAAACATGGGGAGGGTTCCGCTATTTTTCAGACGGCTAAGAAGTTCGTTACCTTCTTCCAGGATTGTCAGGTCAGCGGTGAAGTTGGTATGCAGCACATGGTCGAACCCAATCTGCTTCAGACCGGCCACAAAGACTTCCATGGGCAGATCGCCGGTATTCATTCCAATTTCTTCACCTAACGCCAAGCGCACGGCCGGGGCAATCTGGGTAACAACGACAGTATCAGGATCGGCTATAGCCGCCAGCAATTTGTCGATCTCTTCGACTTCACCGATAGCTCCTACCGGACAGGCATGGATGCACTGACCGCACATGATACAAGGGCTGTCGAGCAAATCTTTGCCCAGAGTGGGAACTACTATGGCATCATTGCCGCGATTCTCGATCCCCAGGGCATTAACGGTCTGGATAACGGAACAGGCTTCAATACAACGACGGCAGAGTACGCATTTGTCAGGATCCCGGAACAGGGAAGGGGTAGAAAAGTCTTTACCGAGTCCTCTGACCTTCAACTCAAACGGGTTATCCCGGATGCAGTATTCGGCTGCCAGGCTTTGTAATTCACAATTTTCATTGCGGATACAATTTAAGCAATCCTGGGGATGATTAGCCAGAATCAGCTCCAAAATTGTTTTCCGGGCTTCGATAACTTTGGGAGTTTTGGTCTTGATTACCATTCCTTCCATGACTGGCTGTGAACAGGCTGCTTGGAGAAGATTGCTGCCTTCGACTTCACATACGCATACCCTGCAATTAGCCTTTACGGACTGGTCAGGGTGATAGCACAGTGTAGGAACACTTACACCGGCCTCTTTAGCTGCCTGCAGGATGGTTGAGCCATCAGGAACGGAAACTTTGATTCCGTCAACAGTAATGTTTAGCATTTTTTTCACTCCTTCCTACATCAGCTTAGCGTTATAATCGGCGGAAAAATGTTTGATGGTACTCAGTACCGGTGCGGGAGCAACTTGTCCCAGACCACAGAAACAAGAATAGGACATTACCCGACCCAGTTTACCCAGCAGAGCTACATCTGCAGAGGCCCCTTTACCGTCATTAATCTTATTCATTAAATCATGCATGCGCATCGTACCCTCTCGACAGGGAGCGCATTTGCCACAGGATTCATCTGCAAAGAATTTAGAGATCCGGGCAGTTACATCTACCAGATCCCGGCTTGCATCCAGCACAAATACTGCTCCGGAGCCAAGAACTGCCCCAATAGCAACCATGGCATCAAAGCTGATTTGGGTGTCCAGTTGGGAAGCGGGGATAAATGCCCCGGAGGTACCTCCGATTTGAACAGCCTTAAATTCTTTACCGGCCGCAATGCCGCCGCCGAATTGGAAAATTACTTCTTTGATCGTCGTATCGGTAGGAACTTCAAAGAAAGTTTTATTATTGACGTCGCCGGTTAGGGTTACTACTTTAGTGCCTGGATAGGAAGGTGCGCCAATCGCGGCGAACCAAGCGGAACCCTTCTCAAGGATTACCGGTATATTGGCGAATGTCTCAACATTGTTCACGATAGTTGGTTTGCCCCACAGTCCCACGACCGGTGGAAAAGGCGGTCTAATCCGGGGCTCTCCCCGGTTGCCCTCGATTGATTCGATCAGGGCGGATTCTTCGCCACAGACATAAGCTCCCGCTCCCAGGCGGACTTCAATCGAAAAATCTCCCAAAACCCCTTTTGCCTTGGCCTGAGCTATAGCCTGCTTTAAGGTTTCAGCAACTGAGGGATACTCGCCTCGACAGTAAATAAAACCTTGGGTTGCTCCGATTGCATAGCCGCAGATCGCCATACCTTCCAAAACGGTATGCGGATCATTTTCCATAATTATCCTGTCTTTATAGGTACCGGGTTCACCTTCATCTGCATTACATATAACATATTTCTGGTCGGCTTGAGCCTGGTAGGCAAAATTCAATTTCATACCACAGTTGAAACCGGCTCCGCCCCGGCCTCTGAGCTTAGATGCCTTTATCTCATTAATAAGGTCAACGTTACTCATAGCGCGGGCTTTGTTCAGTGAATTGTAACCCCCCACAGCAAGATAATCGTCTATCTTTTGTGGATCAATTTTCCCGTAATTACGCAGCACAATGCGCATTTCCTCAGCCATCTCTATGTCCTCCTTTCCTGATAAATCAGGTGTTTGTTTCTAATTGCACAATCTATTTCCTATTTGCACTCAGCTAATATGCCGGAAATCTTGGCTGGAGACACATCCACAAATGGTTTACCGTTGATCGTTATTACGGGGGTACCCTGGCACTGACCCACACATTCAGTAAATTCGAGGGTGAAGAGACCGTCGGCAGTACTGCCGCCCATGCTGATCCCCAGTTCTTTTTCCAAAGCAGCGACCACCTCGGCAGCGCCGGCAACGTGACAGGGTGCGCTTTCGCAGATCCGGATCACATTTTTACCACGGGGCTTAACTGAAAACATGGAGTAAAATGTTGCTACACCATAAGCCTGCGCCACCGGTTTGTTAAAAACGCGAGCTGCCTCCAGGATAGCTTCCTCGGGTAAATAACTGAGTTTATCCTGGATAGCGTGAAAAGCTTCGATCATCCCTCCGGGCACATTTGCATAGTTAGCGAGAATCTCCTGATAATCCATTTACATATCCCTCCTCTCTTTTAGAAGATATATCCGCCTTTATAATCCTTAATACTTGTAAATTTTATCACATGAAGATAATGTAATCAAGATTTTTTTCGAATCGACTAAAGCATTAGAATATTGTTGAAACGGGTAGTTAATATTGAACAGTGATGCCCTTTGGTTTTCAGCACTTTTTTCTGGGTAAAAATACCTTATGCTGTGGATAAGACATGCAGGAATATATTGGGTAAAGAGGTATTTAAAAACTGACCCCATAGCTTTTCCGAGTTGGCAAAGACCCATCCGATGATCTAAACTACTAATGAGCTGACATTGAGATCGCGCTGATAGACGCGACACTAAAAAACGAGAAAACACTTGCTATGGACGGCAAGTATTTTCATTTGTGTTCTCTTGGTGTTGACTCCAATTTTCGTCTCTCTAAGGAGACGATAAAGTAGGGATTCTCCTTTTTGCAGGGGCAATTTAAGCTGTAATTTTTTCGATTCTTACCGCCGAGACTTTGTACTCGGGAATACCGGCTATCGGATCAAATGACTCGGGAGCAGAATTGGTCAGTACATTGGCAGCTGCCTCGGCAAAATGGAAATAGGTGAATACAACATTATCATCAATGGTATCAGTTAACCTTGCCTTCAGTTCAATGCTGCCGCGTCTAGTTACCAACCGCACCGTTTCACCATTACTAATATGCATACTGGCTGCAGTATTAGGACTAATCTGCAACTCATTTTCAGGCATGATATCATTTAAACCTTCCACACGCCGGGTCATGCTGCCGGTATGATAATGGTAGAGACTGCGCCCGGTGGTTAAGATAGTTGGATATTCTCCATCAGGAAGCTCAGCTGCTTCTTTAAAGTGAATAGCATGGAATAGTCCCAGACCCCGGCTAAATTTTTCCTGATGCAATATCGGCGTACCCGGATGAGTCTCAGTTGGGCAAGGCCATTGCAGGCTGCCTTCTTCCAGGCGTTCGTAACTTATCCCCGCATAGGATGGAGTAACGGTACGTATTTCATTAAAGATTTCTTCCGGTGAAGCGTAACTCATCGGATAACCCAAGCGGGTGGATAAATCACAGATAATTTGCCAATCCTGTCGGGCAGCTCCCTTTGTATTGACGGCCTTGCGTACTCTTTGTACCCGTCTTTCAGTATTGGAGAAGGTACCGTCTTTTTCGGCAAAACTGGCAGCGGGAAATACTACATCAGCCTTCTGTGCTGTTTCAGTCAGGAAAATATCCTGCACCATCAGGAATTCCAGGTTGTCCAGCGCCTCTTCCACATGATGCTGATCGGGGTCGCTGACCATCGGATTTTCACCTAAACAAAGGATACTTTTAATTTCGCCATGATGCGCTTTAGTAATGGCTGCAGTCAGGGTGATCCCATTGTTGGGAGAAAGTGGAACCCCCCAGGCTTTTTCGAATTTTGCCCTTACTTCAGGATTACTAACCGGCTGATAGGCTGGATAGACAACCGGTAAAGCCCCCATATCGCAGGCGCCCTGTACATTGTTCTGCCCACGCAGCGGATTGACCCCGGCACCGGGCTTACCTAAATTCCCCGTGAGCAGTGCCAGGTTACACATCGATTTCACGTTATCGGTACCGGTGCTATGCTGGGTTACGCCCATGGCATAACAGAGCGCTGCGGACTTTGCTTCCGCATAAATTCGGGCAGCTTTCCGGATATCTTCCGCTGGAACCCCGGTGATTTTTTCTGCAACTTCAGGTGTGTAATCAGCCACTACAGCGGTCATAGCTTCGTACCCTTCGGTACGCTCGGCGACAAATTCTTTAGCCATCAGCCCTTCGCTAATGATCACATTCATCATGCCGTTTACCAGAGCCACATCTGTTCCAGGTCTGAACTGCATGAAGACATCAGCCATTTCAGCCAATTCAGTGCGTCGCGGATCTGCTACGATCAGTTTGGCGTCATTCTTGCGCACATTGCTTTTTATCTTGTAGCCGATAACCGGATGATTTTCGGTGGTGTTGGTGCCAATTAAAAAGATCGCTTTGGCATCGTGTTGTAACTCGTTGATGGAATTGGTCATCGCGCCACTCCCAAATGCTGCCCCCAGACCGGCGACAGTAACGGAGTGTCAGAGACGAGCGCAGTGATCAACATTATTGCTGCCGATTGCTGCCCTCATTAATTTTTGCGCCAGGTAATTTTCTTCATTGGTTATCCGTGCGGATGAAAACATGGCCAAGGAGTCGGGCCCATATTCAGACTTTACTTCATTTATCCTCCGGGCGGCGAAATCCAACGCTTCGTCCCAGGATGCCGGCCGCAGTTGACCGTCCTCTCTGATCAGGGGGGTGGTCAACCTGTCATCTGAGTTTACAAAATCCCAACCGAAACGTCCCTTGACGCAAAGCGTTCCTTGATTGACCGGACTTTTTTGAGCATCCCGCATCGAGGTAACCCCAACGATCTTATCGTCCTTGACGTTAAGCTCAAAGGTACAACCGGTCCCACAATAAGCACAGGTGGTGGGAACCTTACTTACCTGATAAGATTTACCCTTTCGAGCGGATATCTTACTGGTCAAGGCACCTACCGGGCAAACCATCACACACTGCCCGCACAGTACACAGGGGGAATCCTGCAGTAAGCCATTAAATGCAGTGGCAATATGAACATGATGGCCGCGTCCCTCCAGGTTGATTGCCTGGGAGCCGGTGATTTCTTCACAAGCTCTTACGCACTTGGTACACATGATACATTTATCATAATCCCTTTTAATAAACGGATTGGGGTCTTCCATGCCAAAATGCTGTCCTTGACCGGTATAGCGCGAATCCGTAACCCCGTAACGGTAGCAATAATCCTGGAGTTTACAGCTGCCGTCTCTTTCGCAGGTATGACATTCCAGTTTGTGGCGAGCCAGCAATAATTCCAGAATAATTTTTCTGGATTCAACTACATCCGGACTTTCAGTTTCAATAACCATTCCATTTTCAGCTGGGCTTACACAGGACGCCATAAGGTTAGGTCTTCCCTTGATTTCTACTATACACATGCGGCATGATCCTGCTAATTTTAGATCGGGATCATAGCACAGGGTGGGGATATCAGCGCCTGCTTGTTGACAGGCCTCTAAAACCATGGTTCCTTTCGGCACTTGCATTTCTTTTCCATTTATCGTTAATTTGATCATCGTTATTCCTCCTTTCCTAGGAATTAGATAATTTTTCTGTAATACTCATGCGCAAAATGTTTGATCGTCGATTGAATCGGGATGGGAGATGCTTGCCCCAAACCGCAAAAAGCCGCTTTTTGCATAACGCGGGTTAGTAATAATATGTTATCAATATCCTTGCTGCTTGCTTTACCGGAGTTGATCTTCTCCATTATTTCCCGGCAGCGGAAGGTTCCTTCCCTACAGGGGTTGCATTTGCCACAGGATTCATGTTCAAAAAATTTGGATATTCTGGTTACTATATCTACTATGTCGCGGGTCTCGTCCATGACAAAAACCGCACCCGATCCTAAAGCCGCGCCAATGGCGCCCATTGAATCATAGTCTATCTGGGTGTCCAGATTCTGTTCAGGTATGAATGCTCCGGAGGTTCCGCCCACTTGAACGGCCTTTAATTTCTTGCCGCCTTTTACTCCGCCGCCCAGTTTGTAAATTACATCCCGGAGGATATAATTGGTCGGCACCTCAAAGAAGGTAGTATTGACTGCATCCCCAGTCAGGGTAATTATTTTGGTGCCCGGATATTTGGCTGCACCAATTCCAGCAAACCAAGCCGACCCATTGGTGAGAATATAAGGTAGACTTGCCAGGGTTTCGACATTATTTACCACCGTAGGCTCTCCCCAAAGTCCCGCAACTCCTGGGAAAGGCGGCCTAAATCTGGGTTCTCCCCGGTGTCCCTCAATGGATTCGATCAGGGCGGTTTCTTCTCCACAGACATAAGCTCCTGCGCCCATTCTTACTTCAATATTAAAATCTCCTAAGACCCCTAATTTTTGGGCACTCTGTATGGCATTTTTCAGCAGTTTAACGATGGATGGGTATTCTCCCCGACAATAAATATAGCCCTGCTTTGAACCTATGGCGGTTCCACAGATAGCCATACCTTCTAAAAGAGCTTGGGCATTCTTTTCACAGATTATCCGGTCTTTATACGTACCGGGCTCGCCTTCGTCCAAGTTGCAGACTACATATTTAATCTCAGCATTCTTGGGTACAAAGCTCCACTTCAAACCGACATTAAAGCCTGCTCCGCCACGACCTCTGTGTCCGGAGCTCTTGACTTCCTGAATCAAGTCGTTGCTTTCCATCTTTCGTGCTTTTTCTAAACCAACATACCCGCCTACCTTGACATATTCTTCAGCACTTTCCGGATCTATTTTATCGGCATATTCTAATAGCACGCGCATTTCCTCAGCCATCTAATCCCCTCCTTTCCCTCTATTTATAGGCAGCTAGAACCTGCGGTAAAATTTTTGCAGTTACGTTGAACACGGGTTCACTATTAACAGTTATTACTGGAGTTGCCTGGCATTGTCCCACGCACTCCGTTAGTTCCAAAGTAAATTTACCATCTGAAGTTGTTTCACCGATTTTAATGCCCAGTTGGCTCTCCAATGCTTTTAATAATTCATCAGCACCAGCCACATGACAGGGCGCACTCTCACACATACGGATAATGTATTTGCCACGTTTTTCTACGGACAAATAGGAATAAAAGGTAGCCACTCCATAAGCCTGGGCTACAGAAATACCGAATACCCGAGCTGCTTCTACCAGCGCTTCCTGAGAAATATAATTAAATTCGTTCTGCAGGGCATGGAAGGCTTCAATTATTCCTCCCTTTTGGTCTTGACAAGCAACAATGATATCTTTGTAATTAGCCATTATATCACCTCCTTACTTAATTAAATGCTTCACCACTATTCTTTTCGAACTTATAAGGTTAACAAAACCAACAAAAAGTGAAAGTTTAATTACTCGAACTGTGCAGTTGATAGTGAACTCGTTCAACTTAAGTTGAACATCGAGTCTTCGGTGACGAAAGCCTCCAGTGGAGGGTTTCGCCGAAGCCGCACGTCCCAAAAGGAATTCTTAGCGGCGAAGTCGGAGTCTACCCCCACCGAAGCAGAATAAAGCATACCTCTCCCACTTGTAGAAGTGGGAGTCTTACGATTGGATAAACAAGCCATCGAGGATTATTCAAGTAAGTTATCAAAAAACACAATAAAAAAGTATGGAGTCGCTCCGCTACATTCTTCTCAAATAGTTCTTTTAAAGAACTTAAGAATGATTCCAGTGCAGAAACCTATTTTTCATCTCAAAGATTATTGCTATAACCTATTTTATTCGAAAAGGCCCATAAAAAAGGCTAAAAGCGTGTAATCTTTATTCAATTTGGAGTGAAAAATATATCGTTTAGACTTTCTGCACTGGAATCAGGAATATATTTAATCTAAGCTTTAGCACTCTTATCAGGCGCAACCGGTGCTGCCGGAGCTTTTTTCAGATATGAATACCAGTACAGGCTGGCTACAAAGATAGCTCCGCCTACGATATTCCCAAGGGTTACCGGTATCAGGTTTTTCATTATGAAGTTGCCCCAGGTGAAAAGATTTCCCACAGTAGTTTTAAATGCTGCTACTGCAGTTGCTGCCGCCGCCGGATCCGCCAATTGGGCTGCGCTAAGGGTTGACTGCGCTGCTACATCCAATACTGCTGGAATTTGAGAGACAACCAGACCCATAGGTACAAAGAACATATTGGCCACACTATGCTCGAAGCCGCTGGCAACGAAGGCCATAATGGGGAAGAATATTCCGAAGATCTTGCCAGCTACATCTTTGCTGGCCAGTGCCAACCATACTGCCATACATACCAACCAGTTACACAGGATAGCACGGCAGAATGCGCCCGCCCAGGTTAGTTCCAATTTGCCTTTGGCTACAGCCAGTGCTTTAGCTCCGACTGCTCCCTTAAATAAGCCGACTGCAGGAGCTGCATCAAAGAATCCATAAAAGCCACCGGCCATTATATAAACCAATAAAAGAGATCCTATGAAGTTTGCAATCCAGACAATTATCCAGTTCTTTATAAGACTTCCCCAAGTGTTTTGCCCATTTAGCGCTCCAATCATCATAAACATATTGTTGCCTGTAAACAGTTCTGCGCCACCAATAACCACTAACATAAGACCTGTGCTAAACACTGCACCGAACAAGAGCTGACCAACACCATTACCCAGGTACTTTGGTGCATCATGACCTACTACTGTTGCCAGATTGGCTCCGAAACCGATATAGGCTCCGGCTAAAATTCCAAGTATTAACAATTTGCCAATTGATAGGGTTGACTTGGCTTTTCCTATACCGCTGGCATTACCCGCTACTTCTCCTGGTCCAAAGAAATTCATACTTTAAACATCCCTTCTTTAAAAAACTTTAGAATAAATTCCTTTATAATAATTCATCCCAAATCTTTTTCTTCCCTAATTTTTATCTATCCTGGCGACCGATACTTTATATTCGGGCATCTTGCAACCAAGTCAAGGGTTTGCCGTGGGTCACATTTTTACTACGGGGCTTAACTGAAAACATGGAGTAATATGTTGCAGCACCATAAGACTGAGCCACTGGTTTGTCAAAAACGGTAGCTGCCAAAAGGATCGCTACCTCGGGTAAATAGATAAGTTCCTCCTAGATAGCATGAAAGCTCCTATCATCCCCCCGGGCACATTTGCATAGTAAGTGAGAATCTCCGGTAACCCATTTTATATCACCTCCTCTCTATAATAATATACCAAGTGCTAACGGAATATTAAGAGCGGAAATATATCGTCATAGTATTATTCCATGTGAAATATGGGGTATGCGCAGATACACACGTTACACATATTTGTCATAGCATAATGCTATTCTATGTGAAATATGGGGTAATTTCAATAGTTTTTTAGGAAATAATTAGAATGATTGCTGTGGAATATTTTGGATCATCCACCTACCACTCATAGTGATTCATAAAAAGGTCATTTTACTGATTAATAAGCGAGTTGTAAATTATTGGTATCACCACGTAAAATTGCATTATTTTTTAAACCACACGCACGATAATTTTGTGTAAAACGTCGGTAGTATAACCCAAGTTAACCCCTGCATCTTTAATATGGTGGTAAACTTCCCGATATTTCAAGGCCTGCATCGCGTCTGGACTATTAAATAACACCACCATACCTGCCCGATACTCGTTTTCTATAGCACTCTGGGCCTTGCGGATTATTCCTATTTTGTTTTTCGATTTGCGCGGATCTTTTTTTAATAGCTGGATTGCTTCAGCAAGTTGATCTGTCCCTATCTTCAATTGCTGCACCATGTTATGAATAATTGAATCCTCAACCACTTTAAAAGCATCCATTGCCGTTAGCGTAGATTTTGCGTACTCGACGATCCTATCCATTTCAATGGAAATAGAATATATGTCCTGTCGGTCAAAAGGAGTGACAAAGGCTTCTATTAGATAGTCTTCCATAGAAAACCGACACCGATCCGCCACATCCGCCTCGCTTAATAATAGTTGGTAGTCTTCTTCTGAGCGGCTGCTCAGCCAACGGCTCAAATACCCCACCAAGTTGGCAGTGGCTTCTGCCTGATCCCCTATCATCTTATAAAAATCATGTGTTACGGGAAACAACCTCTCCCAAAAATTAAGTTTAGCCATGATTTCCTCCCCTGCTCAGTCAACTATTATTATCCCATTAAACGCAACATGTAAAATACCATTGCTGCAACGATTGCAGACGCAGGTATTGTAATACACCAAGCAATAATAATTTCTTTACCAATCTTCCAGTTAACCATCCGGAATTCATCCGCTCCGCCAACTCCTGCTACACTACCCACAACAACATGAGTTGTTGATACAGGAGCACCAAGTGCTGTCGCTAAAGCAACGCACCCACCCGAAGAAAGCTGAGAATTCAGGCTATGGATCGGACGAATCGTGTAAATACCTCTCCCAATGGTTTTCATGATCGGCCAACCACCAAGCAACATTCCGGCAAACATGGCTGCACCAACTAAACCTTTAACCCAGATTGACCCAACTTGACCACTTGAATAACTTGTGGAAGCTAAAGCCAGCGATATAATCCCAACCGTTTTTTGAGTATCATTGGCGCCAAAACTATAAGCTAATACCCCAGCTAGTACCCATTGTATTCTTTTTATCCGGCTATTTAGTGAGAATTTCGCATTTCGCAGAGCGATATTCGCTATTTTTTGAAGTATAAACGCAACTATAAACCCTAAAATAGGAGATAATATTAACAACAGCACAATTTTCGATATTCCCATTAATTGATGACTTGGACCAATCAGCTCGCTCCAACCCCATAAAATATAATTTGAACCACGAGCAATCCAAACTGCTCCCACTAATCCTCCAATCAAAGCATGCGTGGAACTTGACGGAAACCCGAATTTCCAAGTGACAAAATTCCAGGCCACAGCCCCGATCATCGCAGCTAATAGTACATTAAGCAAAGCCGTTTCTGTCGGTATTGTAACAATTGCCGAAACAGTATTGGCTACAGCACTACCACTCGTCAACGCTCCGGCAAAGCTACAAATAGCTGCTAATAATATCGCCTGGAGCGGGGTTGCCGCTCTACATGAAATAAACGTTGCTACAACAGAACTAGCATCATGAAAACCATTAGTAAATGTGAAAATAAGTGCTGCTAAACAAACAATTGTTAACATCTCTATCGTAGAAATTGTCATTTTCCACCTCTAAACAACAGACCACTATGCAATTTCTTGAATGGTCGCTACACTGCATTATATGCTAATTTTTGTGTGGGTAAATACATTTTCGCTTTGGCAAATCCCGGTAAGATACCTATTGGCAGGAGGTAACAGTAATGAACTGTACTTATCCTGGATTCATTCCAGACATGCTTCAATAAACCCTCTAAATAATGCATAGCTATGATTTTCCGTATCCATACTCTCCGGGTGCCACTGGACCCCTACGCAAAACTTTGCCCCGGGCTTTTCAATCCCCTCAATGATCCCATCTGAGGCGAGCGCATTTTGAATAAAGCCAGGTGGAATTTCTAATACAGCTTGATGATGGAGGCTGTTAACTCCGATTTTCGTCTCTCGAAGCAGACGATAAAGTAGCGATCCTCCTTCGATCTCCACATTGTGCCAAACGTATTGACGTGGGGCTGTTTGGCTATGTTCCATTGCAGCAGGATATTGGCTGGAAATATCCTGATAGATTCTTCCCCCAGCTGAGACTGCTAACACCTGTATGCCACGGCAAATCCCTAAAAGCGGGAGATTCTGATGCATTGCCAGTTGAGCAAGTAAGAGCTCGCTAAAGTCCCGCTCAGGAAAACACTTGCCAACTCCGCGATGGGGATCTTCTCTTAAATAAACGGGGGAAATATCCCCTCCGCCCGTTAAAAGCAAACCTTTAATATGATCCAATAAGTCTCTACCATCTTCATGTGTTCGGACTGGCGGAAGAATAAACGGGATTCCGCCCGCTTTTCTAACTCTTTCAACATAATAATAACGTGGAAACGTCTCTAGCTCTTCCGTACAATGAGCCGCTGTAATACCGATCACTGGTTTTTTTAACATCTCATTCGTCTCTCTTTCCAACCTTCCAGAAAGTTATATGAGCAAATAAAAACAGCGTCGATTATTGTCTCCGCTGCGCTGCCTTATTTCTCAAATATCCGTAAGTCCCAGACTAATTTCGGTAGCTTGATCCACCCTAAGCATCACTTCTTCATCCAAAACAGCCACTTTTTCTTTAAGCCGACTTTTATCAATCGTTCGAATCTGCTCAGTTAGAATGACGGAATCTCGTTCTAAACCGCTTCGCTTAGCTCGTACTTCGACGTGAGTGGGTAATTTTGCTTTGGCAATCTGAGAAGTAATTGCGGCAACAATTGTCGTCGGGCTGAATTGATTCCCTATGTCGTTTTGAATCACGAGGACTGGACGAGTTCCCCCTTGTTCTGAGCCGACGACAGGGTTAAGCTCAGCGTAATATATTTCCCCGCGTTTTATGATCATCTCTGTTACGTCACCATCGTTTCTTCATAATACAATAATACTTCTTGTTCCGCAGAATATAACTCCCTGGCTATCGACAAATTCAGTTGTGCCATCTCCAGGTATCCCTTACGCATCTGCTCATGAATTCCCCTCTTCCGGCGTTCGTAAAGGATACTGTTAAGTGCTTCTCGAATAAATTCACTACGATTGCGTTTCTCAACTGTGACTATCCCATCAACTTCCGCAAGCAAACTCTCCGGCAAACTGATCATAATCCGCTTACTTTCTGCCACATTAGCACCCCCAAGTCATTCAGCTAGCTAAAGCTATACTCTATTATAGACAGCAATACAAAAAAGTGTCAACGAACAATAAGGATAAATTAGCCTGACACCCTTGAAAATACGGCTATTTCAGCATGTAATTTATGGTAACCGGAAAATTCAAAGAAAATAATACGGAAACCTCGTGTACTAAAGATAGTCTATCAGTATATCAATAATGCTATACTGTTTTTACACAAAATCAACTATTTACTTAATTTCGTACTTGCTTCAATAGCCTTTTAACCATGACCTCATGGGCTAACTCTTCCAAGCGGTCGTCAAGTTCCTTTAGGCGAGTATCCGCTCCACGCCTGAGAATGGCCAGTTCCAACAACAAATCAGCGAAGTGTGGATTTTTCGGGAGAAGTGGTCCGTGCAAATACGTGCCGAAGACATTACGGTATCGTACCCCCTCCTCCCGGTCATCCCCGTTATTCCCATGCCCAAATAGAACTTTACCTAAAGGCATAACCCCTTCACCCAAATATGTTTTACCTAAGTGATTCTCGAACCCAACCAATGTCCTTTCATCAATCTCCACAACAACATTACCTATTAAACGCTTCGCTCCGGCGATGGTCCAGATATCTATGATGCCCAACCCCTGAATTTTTTCTCCACTAGCCATTTGATAGTATCTGCCCAACATTTGATACCCGCCACAAATGGCAAGAACGACAAGGCCATTTTCTATGGCACTTCGAAGTTCCTTTTCCCGACGCATCAAATCCTGAACCAGCAGGGCTTGTTCACGGTCAGACCCTCCGCCAAGAAAGAGAATATCCATCCCCATAAAGTCCAAGTCATCACCCAGAGAGGCTTTCTGAATTATTGGTTCAATCCCTCGCCAACGGCAGCGGGCCGCCAACACTAAAATATTCCCTCGATCTCCATAAAGATCAAGCAAGTCCGGATAAAGATGGCAAATATTCAGCTTCACTTTGTACGCCCCCTGTCCGTCAACTTTAGCCTTGGGATAAGACAATCCTGCTTTTTTTTTGCCTACATTCCAGGAACTCACGAAGTGGAAATAGCAAAGTATAGGTGGGTAATATAAAGGCCGCCTCTTTCGCCGCCCGGCTTGCTTGCAAACGATCAAGCGCCTCAGCCAAAGTATGTTCAATGACAAGTTTCTCGACGGATACTCCGGCATATTTAAGCCTCAGGGCCATGTCCTCCGCACGAAGTCCGGTACATATTACTTGGTTTATACTAGCATCATGCGTCCCTAATCGTTCAAAATTAACATCCCAAAGCCAGGAAATATCCCGTCCATCTGCGGCTAAATCATTGATGCCAATTAATATCCGGAGGGGTTTATTTACTCCCAGCATCGTCTGAATAACCTGATCAAACCCTGTGGGGTTTTTAACGAGAGTTAAGGTGATCTCCCCTTCCGGCAAAAAAAACCGTTCCATCCGTCCGGCCTGGGGAATAAACTCCCTCAACCCTCTTTCAATCAAACTGTCGTTTAATCCCAGTTGACGAGCTGCAGTAAGTGCTGCCAACGCATTGTACAGATTATAGTACCCTTGCAGAGATAATGTAAATAAAGTCACATCCACCTGAAACAGTAGCAAACCCTCCTCCGGACGAACATTTTGAGCTAATATTTCAGGCACAGGACGGTGGAATCCGCACCCTAAGCAATTGAAAATTCCCAATTGCCCGTAATGAAAAAGTGAATAATCAAGGGCAGTGCCACATAACGGGCAGAACCTCGCTTCCCGGGTTTCCTGGCTCTCACTTCGGCTATCCGGGGTACGTTCCACGCCATAGTAAATCACCTGCGCATGATCCACGCCAAACTGGACAACCAAAGGGTCATCCGCATTTAACACGAGGACCGTTTCATTAGGTAGAGACTCTCTGACCATACGAACGGTTGCATCTAACTCCCCGTAACGATCAAGCTGATCACGAAAAAAATTGGTAACAATAGCCAAAGTGGGCGACACCAGTTTGCAAAATTTAGGTACTGTCGCTTCATCCACTTCCAGTAAAGCAAGACTCGCCCGTGAAAAACCGTTCCAGCGCGTATTTTGGATTAAAGCCCCCGTAATACCGGTCAAGAGGTTTGCCCCAGCCTGGTTATTGGCAAATTTTTCCCCGGATTGACATAATATGCTGGCGAGGAGATTAGCTGTTGTTGTTTTTCCATTGGTCCCAGTGATCATAATAATCCCGTCCGTATAAGCCACACTCAGGCGCCTCATTATCCCGGGATCAATCCAATTGGCGATTTTCCCGGGCAAGGTTGTCCCCTTTTTTCCGGTCACTAACAGCCCCTTCGTTATTATCTTACCTGCCCATAAGGCAACCCAAAAACGCCACGTTCGCTTCATCGTATCTCCTTAAATCGTAATCTCATAAATTATAGCATTCTTAATTGTATTATCAACCAAAAACAGTTTCCTGCAAACCTCAACACGAAATATCTCAAATCTATCTGCACTCAAAACTCATCTTGTTTGACATACTTCTGCGCAAATCACCATATTCCTTCAATTAATGTAACCTTATGGCATTTCTTAACCATTATAATATCAAAAGGAAAAGCCTTCACCCGAGTTTATATGAAGGCTTTTCCTTTTGACGTTTGTAATTCTATAATAATTTGAAAGGAACCCATACAGCGTTGTCAGTATTTTAACATTAATAGGCCTTGAAACCGTTGATACTTTGATGAACAAACATATCAAGCATAGGGCCAAGCACAAAGCTTAAGAAAACTCTAAATCCTTCCGTCAATACCAGGGCCACACCAACACGGAGCAGAAGACTTACCCCACGGGATGTCGATCGTCGCAAAATTCCATCAAAATCAAGGGCTCCGGCAGCACTCCAACCGAGTACCAGACAAAGAATAAAAAATGCGTAATTCAGCCAAGTGGTTAGATCAAACACGGCCTCACCCCCTTGCCACAACTTATGATGTAACCGGGGATTTTATGTTAAATCTTAGTATGCAATTCCCTGTGCATACATAGCATTAGCAACCTTGATGAAACCTGCGATGTTTGCCCCAACTACTAGATTATCTTCCACTCCATATTCTTTTGCAGCTTCACTTGCATTATTATAAATATTAACCATTATGTCCTTGAGTTTTGCATCAACTTCTTCAAAAGACCATGAATATCTCATGCTATTCTGGCTCATCTCAAGTGCGGAAGTTGCCACGCCACCAGCGTTTGCAGCCTTAGCCGGACCAAATACTACTTTATTCTCAATAAATAGATTAGCCGCTTCAGCAGTAGTAGGCATATTTGCACCCTCACCTACAGCGTAGCATCCATTTGCTATTAAAGTCTTCGCTGCTTCTTCATCCAATTCGTTCTGGGTAGCACACGGTAAAGCAATATCACACTTAACATTCCAGATACCGGCGCATCCTTCTTGGTAAGTCGCACCTGGATGAAACTCAACATATTTACTGATTCTTTGTCTTTCAACTTCTTTTAATATTTGAATGGTTTCCACGTTTATTCCTGCAGGGTCATAGATATAGCCATTTGAGTCACTCATGGCAACTACTTTACCGCCTAATTGGCGAACCTTTTGTGCGGCATAAATAGCAACATTCCCCGAGCCGGAAACGGTAACGATTGCTCCATTAAATGACTTACCCTTAGCCTTCAGAGCTTCATCCATAAAGTAGCAAAGGCCATAACCTGTTGCTTCTGTTCTGGCTAAACTTCCACCGTACTCTAATCCTTTTCCTGTGAGAACTCCGGTAAATTCATTCCGGAGTCTTTTGTACATTCCATAAAGATAACCGATTTCACGACCACCTACACCGATATCTCCGGCCGGTACATCCGTGTCTGCTCCAATATGTTTAGACAACTCGACCATGAAGCTCTGGCAGAATCTCATTACTTCTCCATCTGATTTACCTTTAGGATCGAAATCACTTCCGCCCTTGCCTCCACCTATGGGAAGACCTGTCAGCGAATTCTTTAAGATTTGTTCAAAACCAAGGAACTTGATGATACTTGCATTGACGGACGGATGGAGTCTTATCCCGCCCTTGTAAGGACCAATGGCACTACTAAACTGTATTCTGAAACCACGATTTACCTGGACCTCCCCATTGTCATCAACCCATGCAACCCTGAAAATAATTTGCCTTTCCGGCTCTACAAATCTACTGAAGATATTTGCTTTTAGCCATTCAGGATGTTTCTCGGCAACCGGCTCCAGTGATTCCAGTACCTCTCTTACTGCCTGGTGAAATTCAGTTTCGTTTGGATTTCTCTTTGTTACTTGTTCCATTACATTTGCTAATAGTTTCATCATAATTCCTCCCAAATTACATCAATCTTCAGCGAGTCACTCATTCTACTGCCGTCCAAATGTGCTCTGATAATTTTGCAGCTACAGTAGGAGTGCGATGTACCATCCGCACGCAGATTAGTAACTGGAACACCTATGCTCCTGATATGTGTTCGTCGGTAGGACTATTCTCGCGATGAGGTGAGCGAACTGGTTAGGCAACCGACTACAACAGCTACTAAAATTTTAAATAAATCTTTTTTTAACACACTGTTATTTTAACATATCCCATGAATAATGGTGACAAAATACCCTAAAGTATTATGTATTTTTCACTTCTCCTTGGGCCCAAGATATACTCGGGGAACTCGTTTGGATATTCCACAGACCACTTCATAGCTGATGGTTCCGATCCACTCCGCCATCTCTGTCGCAGTAATTTGATCATATCCATCTTTTCCCAGAATTGTTACGACATCGCCTACTTGTACTCCCGGTATCTGGGTAACTTCAAGCATGGTCATATCCATACAAATTCGCCCAATCATTGTAGAACGTTTCCCATGGATTAGCATTTCTCCTTGATTGGAAAGCGCTCKGCGCAGCCMATCCGCATACCCGACAGGGATAGTAGCCACACGTGTTGGGTATGCTGCTTGAAACGTACGGCCGTAACTTACGCTTTCTCCTGTTTTTATACTTTTGACTTGAGTAACTTTAGCTTTCCAAGCCATTACCGGTTCCAAACCGACAGCTCCGCCAATTTGAGAAGAAGGAGTAAAGCCATAAAGACTAATTCCCGGACGAACCAACTCGAAATGGAATTCCGGGATCTGAAGGATCGCCGCGCTGTTTGCCACATGACGAATGGGAATAGTTAGCCCAGCCTTCTTCAGCTTATCATAAAAGGATTGAAAGCGGTTTAGCTGCTCCCTGGCAAACGAGAGATCTCTTTGATCTGATGTAGCAAGGTGAGTATAAATTCCTTCAATAAATAGGTTAGGTAAAGCGGCAATTCTCATGATCTCAGGGAAATCTCCCTCTCGAAATCCGATCCGGTTCATTCCTGTATCGATTTTCAGATGAAATCTCGCTGTTCGGTTTTGTTTCACGGCCGCCCCAGAGAGCGCTTGAGCCTGCGTCAATTGGAAAATAGAAGGGATAATCTCCTCCCTAACTAAAATATCCGACTGATCCGGCTCGGTTGCCCCAAGGACCATGACCGTAAGCTCCGGAAACGCTGCTTTAATTTCCAGTGCCTCTTCCAGTAAAGCAACACCATAACGCTTAGCTCCGCACGCAAGCAGCGTTTTTACAACTGGTATTATTCCATGTCCGTAGGCATCAGCCTTGACAATTGGCATCATTTCAGTTCGCGTATACGCTTGAAGCTTATAGTAATTTTCTCTCAGCGTTTGGAGATTTACCTCAGCCCAAACCTGTCGTAACCCCATAAGTTCATCCCCTCTTTCCCTAAATTTGGCCGAACTTCCAACTCACGCCGAACTGTAGGGAGCTTATCCGCCACTTCCGATGCACTGAATCCTGACCACCCGTACTCACCTGCTAAAATATCCGCTGCCTTCCCATGCAAATAGACGCCCAGGCACGCCGCCTCAAGCGGGGCAACCCCTTCGGCCAACCATGCCAGGATGCTGCCTGTGAGCACGTCTCCCGTCCCCCCTGTGCCAAGTCCCGGATTACCCGTAGAGTTGAAAAAAGCGCGACCGTCGGGAGAAGCAATAATGGTCACAGACCCTTTTAAAACAACTACCGCTTCCCATTCAACCGCTTTCGCCACTGCAAGATCTAATCGATTGCTCTCAACGTCTTCGACACTACACTCGCAAAGTCGCGCCATTTCACCTGGATGAGGGGTAAGAATCAGCGGGCCTTGGCCATTTCTTAAACCCAGTAAACCCGGTTCTTTGGCAACCAAATTGAGGGCATCTGCGTCCAGGACTACCGGGCAGCTTATGTTTCTCAAGATTTCCCCTAATACCGAAATAAACTCGGGATTTTGGGCTAAACCCGGGCCTACTGCAAGAGCTTGGGCGTTCTCAGATTGTCTTAAAATCACAGACCAAGCTTCTCCGTTCAGGCACTCTTCCCCCGGAGCAGACCAAATGGTCGCCTCCGTGATTGCAATATCCATTTCCTTTGCTATTCCCTTGGGAGCAACTATTTGCAGTAGTCCAATCCCGCTACGCAAAGCCCCCCGTCCAGCTAAAACAGCTGCCCCGCTCATTCCTTTAGACCCTGCCACCAGAATTCCCTTGCCATGGGTTCCTTTATGTCCTTTTAGTTTGCGGATGGGGATCATTTTGCGCACATCGTCATCGGTTAAGACAAAAGTGGAAATTCCTTCATCTTCGAGGTAGGATGCAGGAATAGAAATAGGATCCACAACGACCCTTCCACTATAGTCTGGTCCTTCACCAAGAAAAAGACCCCATTTGGGGAGTCCAAAGGTGACCGTAGTCTGGGCGTGAACCGCAGTACGATAGACCTTGCCCGTATTGGCCTCCACCCCGCTGGGAATGTCAATAGAAACCACCCATCCCGGAGTGCAGTTCACTTCATCCACATATTCTTCCACCAGACTTGGCAAGGCACCACGCATCCCAATCCCATATAGTGCATCCACAACGACGTCCGCTTGAGCCAATGCTAAACGAGCCAAACGGTGTTGTTTCTCTCCTTCGATCACAAAACATTTCCCCGTGGTTCCTTGATAAAGGCGTAAATTGATAGCTGCATCTCCTTTTAATTCCTTCAGTTCCGCAAATAAAAAGGCCGTGACATCCATGCCTTGAAACACTAAATGTCGAGCCACAGCCAAGCCATCTCCGCCATTGTTACCCTTACCAACTAAGATCACTGCTTTTCGACCGCTTAAACCTGCTTCCTCCTTGGAGAGACAACGCCGTATCTCTTCGACAACTGCCCAGGCCGCATTTTCCATCAGGACTATACTTGGAATGCCATAATGATTAAAGGCTTTTTCCTCGATCTGCCGCATCTGTTCCGCATTGACCACACGCACTTTCCTCACTACCTCCGTTCTCTCTCTTTATTTTAAATACCCTATCTTTTCTTATAACTTATATCCGTTTTCTTTCATTCCCCGTCGAATCCAAGCCCCGTCGTAACTCAGCCAATGAATGAGATGAATTGCAAAGCGAACCATCAAGCGGGAGGAGCGTGTCGAGCGCAGTTGGAGAAGCGTTAAGACGCACATTGGCCGCACTTGCAGATTGCCCAGAGGTTATGTGCGTTAGCTTCGTAAACAAGCGAGCCGCTCTGAAGCTTTGGTGAACGTGCAATTCACCTCATTCATCCTATTCAGCTTAAAATTGCAAACGCCATCGCCAGCGTTCGATTATGAGATAAACTGACACGCACTTGGGACCCGCCGCGAGCCAAAACCAAATCCATGGCTCTAGAACTGAGATAGACCAAGGGTTCTCCACTTGGATCACTTAAGATTTCAATATCATGCCACGCCAAGCCGCGGAGACCTGTCCCCAAGGTTTTAAGGACCGCCTCTTTTCCGGCGAAACGGGCTGCATAACTCTGGAAGCCTTTGTTAATTAAGTTTTCTCGTTCTCGAGTCGTAAAAAGACGTGCATATAACTTGGGTTGCCGTTTAAACGCCATAACCACTCGTTCTATTTCAATAATGTCAATACCAGGATACATTTTGCCTACTCCAAATCACAGAATTAATTGTTGCAACTTATCTTGTCCCTCCGGGGATCCTGCTGCCAGTAATACATCTTCTGCGCGAAGGACAAACCCAGCTTCCGGAGAAAACTGTTCAAAACCATCTCGAATCACCGCGACAATAGTGGTTCCCGTACACTCCCGAACCCTTAATTCCCGCAAAGTCTTTCCAATAGCAGATGAGGTCTTTCCGATCTCGATTTCCCCGACATCMAGCCAACGGGACATTATGCGGTCTGCATATCCCTGCAGTTGGTTAAGATGCCTCTCAATCTTCATATCATTTTCGCGCCTTATCTCCATTAGACTTTTTAACTCTTCTAAAAAAACTTGTATTTCTCCTTTTTGATTTACGGATTTAAAAAATTTCTCCGCCATAGCTTTCGATGTTACAGTAATCCCTACGCCTTGACTGACCATTACCACACCGACATTTTGCAATATTGCGATAGCCCGGCGAACGGTCTCCGGTGAGACATTATATCGCCCTGCTAAAGTAGAACGACCGTGAATCTTTACTCCTTCATGGTATTCCCCCATCATGATAGCATGCGCTATATCAACGGCTATTTCCTGATAGCGTGCCTGCTCCAATATGTTCAACTCCTTACTCATAACATACCGCAGCAAAGCTGCAGACAATAAAAATAAAATAGCCGTTCCTCAATAAATCGGCAACTAAATTGCCAGTCCCAAGATATCGGATGATATAATGGGCAGTGGTAAAACACTGAATGCGAGGTAACGGCTATATGAAGAGTATAAATAATTATCACGATCAAATCAAGGGAATTCTGCACGGTTTTGATCGAATCATATTTAAAGGACATCTTCGCCAGTTCTTTAGTCAATCAGGGCAATCACATTTTCTAAGTACGGAAAATGTATTGCTTAAAGACTATAGTGCTTATGCTCAATCGATTACCTCACAAATCAAAGAGCATGCACGTATGATGGCTGAGTCTCTTGGACGCCCTTATATCTACCTGAATTCCCCTAAGACTTCCAAAGAAGGAACCGCACAAGAAGTTTTGAAGAGAAACCCTGTGCAGGAAGGCCTTGTTTGTGTCATTGCTACCGTCGAGCTTTGTACAGCATTGGAGTCCTACAAGAATCACGAAACCCACAAGATCGAGCTACGAAATAAGAAACGCAAATGTCTCTATCTTTATTTTTACTACATTGACAAGGAATTTGGGTTCATGCACATCAAACTTCAAACCTGGTTTCCTTTTGAAATACAAATATACATCAATGGCCGAGAGCATTTAGCTAAGCTGCTGGACCAAGAGGGGATTGGGTATCAACGCTATGACAATTGTTTTCTTCAAATCGACAACCTGGAACGGGCTCAGGAATTGTTTAATGGGTTTATAGAGCGCAAACTGTCACGAACGTTTGATGCATTGGCCCATCGTATTCATCCGTTTCTGAAACGGATCGAAGCTATCTTTTCCGTGGGATATTATTGGTGTGTGGAACAGTGTGAGTATGCGACAGATGTCATGTTCGAGAGCCGAGACGCCTTAGCGCGAATCTATCATGATTTGGTTGAACATGCCTTAATCTCATTTTCTTGTGACGATGTTATGATCTTTCTTGGACGCAAAATGCATCATGCATTTTCAGGAGAAATAGTCTCCGATAAGAACCGTAGGCCGCAAGGTCTACGAATTAAGCACAAGATGAAGAAAAACAGTCTGAAGATGTATGATAAGTGTAGCGTACTTAGAATTGAGACCACTATCAACCTGGATTCTCGGAACGCCTAACAATATTYCGTACGCAAATAGCCTGAAACACCCTAAAACACTGGATTTTCGACACTTTATACTGGACATTTTCCTTGTTATGTGTTATTATATACACATAACAAGGAGGTGTTCTCGTGCTCATTGTATACCAAAAAGATAAGCGATCAGGGATTACATATGCATACGAATCCAACGCTTGGTGGGATAAAAAAAAGAAACAGTCACGTTCCCAACGTACTCTTATTGGGCGTTTGGATGAGATAACCGGAAACATTGTCCCAACAGACGGGCGTTGCCGTAAAGATAAATCAAAACTGCAGTCTTCGGATAAAAGTCAAGGACCAAAACATGGACCTATACCACATACCGAAACATCACACCGTTTTTACGGTGCGACTTACCTCTTGGACTCTATTGGCGATTCCATGGGTATTTCACGGGATTTAGAACTATGTTTTCCTCATGATTACAAACAGATCCTTTCCATAGCCTATTATTTAATCCTCGAAAACAATAACCCGCTGTACCGATTTGAAAAATGGGGACTTACACATCATCACCCCTATGGTAAAGATATTTCGTCCCCACGGAGCAGCGAGCTGTTCGCATCGATAACGGATGAAGCCGTTGCACAGTTTTTTCGTCTCCAAGGCAATCGACGGATAGAAAAGGAGTATTGGGCTTATGACAGCACCAGTATTTCCAGCTACTCTGAAATGCTGAAGCAGATCCAGTACGGGAAAAACAAAGAAGATGATCGCCTTGCTCAACTAAACCTTTTGCTTGTTTTCGGAGAAGAATCGGGTTTGCCGTTTTACTACCGTAAACTTGCTGGAAACATACCCGATGTCAAAACCGTAAAAAACCTGCTTGCCGACCTGGATGTCCTTGGTCTAGGGAAAATCAAGCTCGTCATGGACCGCGGATTCTATAGCGAAGCCAATATCAACTGTTTGTACCGTGAGCACCTGAAGTTTTTGGTGGGAGTCCGGATATCGCTGGCCATGGTCTGCAAACAATTGGAGGCAGTATATGATGAGATACGCCAGTTTGAAAACTATGAACAGAATTTGGATACCTATGGCTATACCGTTCCTATAGAATGGACTTATACGCAAGATCGTCCCTATAAAGGCGATACCATAACCGAGAAGCGTAGTGTCGTTTCCAGAGCTATTTGTCAGTGGAATACCAGAATTCACTGTCAGTTGGAAGTTAGTATTTCCAGGATTACATGACACTCAGAAGTGCACTCTTCCAACTGACAGTGACAGTAGAACGATAGAAAAACAGCCCTCTTTGGCAGAGAACTGAAATGTTTCAAGAGATTATTGTCGTTCAGAAACGACCCGTGCAACGTTCGTAGCATCGACGGTATGCTGTTCACTTGTCATGGCAACCACTAAGCAGTTGGTACAGATCGAGTTAATAATGCGCGGAATTCCGTTGGAGTGCACGTAAATTGCCTTGATCGCATCTTCCGAGAAAAACATATGCGTACCGCCTGCTTTACGGAGGCTATGAAAGATATAGTCTTTGGTTTCTTCCTCCGAGAGTCCACCCAAATGAAAGCGGACATTAATGCGCTGATCGATTGCTCTCAAGGCTCGAAGTTTCATGCGATCTTTCAGCTCCGGTTGGCCTGTAAGGATGAGGGCCAAAGGTGAAGCAGAATCCACATCAAAATTAATCACAAAGCGCAATTCATTAATCATGGTGGTCGAAAGCTCTTGCCCTTCATCAATCACGATTACAGGGAGAATATGGTGTTTTTCGTAGAAGTCTCGAATGGTTTCCACAAAGCGACGTTTCGCAGTGGCTTGAAGAAAGCCAGGTTCCGTATCGAGTTGGTAGAGAACTTCCTGGTAAAAGATCCGAGGGCTCATACGGGATTCAGACAAATAAACAAAGCGGTAACGACTTGGGTCCAAAGAGCTTGCCAAGGTACGAATCGCGGTCGATTTACCCGAACCAATGTCTCCGGTCACTAGAGAAAATAATCGGTTTTCAATCGCAAATTGAAGTCTTGCAATGAGTTCCTGGTGAGCCTTAGAGGGAAAGATAAACTCCGTCGGAATTTCTTTCGTAAAGGGGACATGGGTAAATCCAAAAAACGTCTTAATCATGGTTATTCTCCTTCCGTAGTTTAGCGAATGTTAACGTGTTTTGTAAGGTTATTGCTTGTTCACTAGCTAAGGCAGATTTGCTTGCTTCCAAGAAGTTCAAACCCGTTGGTTCAGAGGGAACCTCCTCCAAAACCGGTATGGCTTTGTGTCTATGACGAGTCATTTTTAAGGGAAGTGCATCGGGATATTGGGTTTGCTCAAACCAGACTTCAAGACGACTAAGATCCTTAGGATCAAAACGGAGCGTCACTCTCTTTTTGGCTAACGAAAGGTCGAGCTCATACAAATTCCCCTGAAGACTAATACACCCGGTCGTGTCGGCAGTTCGGTGTTCTTCCCAGAGAAAATAGTGGTCAATGAGCGAAGGATCAATGAACCGTAGATCCTTGGCATGGTCATTAAACCGGACGCGGGGCTTTTCCTTCGTCGTCCCATGAATACGCATTTGGTAAGCCTTCTCTAACCAAGCCCAAAAATACTCATTGAGTTGCTCTAGGGTCGTCAGTTTCCCTTGATCAATCAGAAGATAAGCCTCCGGCTTAAAGCTTCTGTCAACGTAATGGAACATACGTTCTACCTTTCCTTTCCCTTGAGGCCGGTAAGGCTTGGCGTGGACGAGATGAGTGTTAAGGCGAGCACAGATGCCCTGAAGATGCTGAGAAACATAGATAGAGCCATTATCGACATATATTTTTTCTGGAATTCCGTGTTTGAGAATAGCCTTTTTCAACGTTTGCTCAAGACTTAAGACGTTTTCCTCAAAGAAAAACTCGCCATGGGTAATAAGTCTGGAAAAGTCATCGAGAAAAACTATCAGATAAGCCAGCCTTCGTTTATTCGAAAGGGTTGGGTGAGGTAAGTACAGAGTGTGATGGGTATCTGCTTGCCAGGTCTGGTTAGGGTAAGCCATTTCATACCGTCGAAAAGTCGAGTTCTTTCCTGCCACAAGTTCCTTAACTCTGGAGTGCCGGTAAAGATGAGCACTTAACGTGCTTACTTTAAGAACGCCTTCTGGAGTACATCCAGTCAGCTCAAGAATACGGATAATTTGCTGAACGCTGCGCGCAGGGGCTTCGAGTTTTAACGCAACCGCTTTGTCCAGAAGATCGGGAGAAATAGCTCGGGGATTGGCCCGATCGTTGCGTGGTTTTGGTCTAAGCCCCTCAAGACCATGCTTCAAATAAGCAGCAATATAACGTTCTAGAGTGCGAATACTCACCTGTTCACACGTACCCTCTGGAGAGATATAAGTCTGGCTTGCTATTTGGTTTAAAATTGTTTGACGAGCACCCTTGTCAAGTTTCCGGGTAACTACCGGAGCAATGAGGCCAAAACGAAAGGTCGCAATGGTCTCGCGTTGGGAATCCTCCATTTCGAAACATCCTCTCATAAAAATCTACAAAAGGATTGTCTCACAGAGCGTTCAAACTGGGGAGATAGCATATTTTGTGGGAGAAAGGGGCTCAAAAACGACCGTTTCATAGGTAAGGAGGGAAATGTCATCCAAAAAACTAACCAGAGACCCAATTTCGCAGAAAAAGAATAAAACGCCCCCCACTGAAGAGGAGACGTTAGATTCGGAGAGCTATCGGTAGTTCTAAATTGAGCAAGTCAAAAACACCCAGAGAATCTGCAGATACCCCAGAGATTTCACAAAACCTTAAGTGAAATTTTAGGGCCGTCTGAAGCAGAAAGAAAAGATCCGTTACGCGTCCAGATGGCAGAGGAAGGTTCGGCTGAAACTCTAAAAGACGCTTGATCAGATGTTTATTCACATCGGACGCGATGCCTCTTAGACGTTTAAGCCAGCGCCTGAAGGTGGTAGTACTAATTGAAGTAACGGATGCTGGTGAAAGGGACCTAATCGCTTTATTAATGGAAACATGTTCAAGCACGTGGCACCCAATCCGGTGCAATCGATACGAATTTAGAAAACGAGCGTAAGGTTTAATAAAAGAAGGGATGTAAGAAAAGGTTCTAACGCAACCTGGACAATAACGGCGAAAGATAGGAATCTGAAAAGCGGACAATTCACTCCAGACGGTTCGAAGGTATTGACCATGACGATGCGTCTTTGCTTCACAATGAGGACAACGGTTAGTTAATTCATCAAACCATTGTTTAGCTTCAATTAAATATTGCGAGATACCCCCTAAAAAGGTTACAATAATAGACATAGAATCGTCCTTTCTGAAGGATGTTTTTATGGGGAAACCTTATCGAGGAGGCGTCGTAAACTTCACTCGGTAAGGTTTTTAATTTTTTTAGCAATCCAAACTCCAAATGCGTGAAGGCCTGTGGATAGTGCCGAGCTATGGACAACTCTGCGCTGTGCTTCGAGTTGACCACAGCTCTTGGACAGGCGATTTTGGGATATTCTTAAAAGAGCCTGTCCACACTCTCCACAGGCCCGGCGAATGATCTTATTGCTCTTTAGGAATGACGATCAACTTAGTTTAATATATTTCCCATGGTCAATCTTTGTCAATTAAATAAAGAAATAGCTTCCCGTTTCTGACAGAGAAATCGGGAAGCGACAT
>JQID01000045.1 GCA_000770645.1 Desulfosporosinus sp. Tol-M | reverse complement strand
CTCTACTACCATTTTTGCATTAGATAGAATAAGCGGCATTATCGCTCCGTCTTCAAGCAAAGAAATATTAAGTGGCATGCGAACACGATCAAAACAGGTTCTCCTGTATAGCTTATCTACAAGTCCGGGCATAATTTTTCCTCTTGCATAAGCTTTTATAATTTCGGCACCTTCAATCCTTCCGCTAATCGTAGCTCTAAAAATTTCAGGAAATTGCATTGGAGTTCCGTCCTGGTTTATAACTTTCATACCGCTGATTGAAATGTCTGAGCCGCTGCTCTCTAAAGTATCTAATAAGAGCTCGTAAAAATCAGGACTTATAAAATCATCCGGGTCAATGAATCCTATATATTCCCCCTGGGCCATATCTAGCCCCATGTTACGGGCAGAGGACACGCCGCCATTGCTTTTATGTATGACTTTGAAACGCTTGTATTTGCTGTCGTACCAATCGCATATTTGTCCGCTGCCGTCCGTGCTGCCATCGTCAATTAAAATGGTCTCAAAATCTTTGTATGTCTGCTCCTGTATACTATCTAAGCATTCCCTAAGATATGGAGCTACATTGTAAACAGGGAGAATAATGCTTATTTTGGGCATATATTAACCCACCCCTTATTCCTCAAATGGTATCCCGTCAACACCGTAAACAATAGGCATGAACTTTTTAAAAACAGAGTCCGCCCTTTTGTATACGGTCCGGACGCTCATATGGTGCTCCTCTGAAAACCGTCTAACGGTCATGCCCCGCTCAATATACAACTCTCGAAATATGCGGAGGTCTTCCGGTGAATGCCTGAGCCGCTGCGCTGCGCTGATAGCATAATCTATGATTTTTTGGTATTCTTCGCTGGTGTGGTAATTCATAACCATATGTTTAAGTTCTTGGAGTTTGGCTGTATACCTTCCTATTTCCCCATCCAGGAGGATTGTAAGAGATCCTCCATTTTCAAGTTTTTCATTCGTCATTTGTCTTTCCCTCCCTTGATATCATCATAATTGCAGTTCGCTCTGTTGCGCTCTGCTGGGTTTCTTTAAAACTTATAAAACCAGTTCCTTTCAATCCTTCGGAATATATATCAAAGTCTCCAAAGTCAAACATGATCTCCCTGAGCTCGTTTGCTGTACTACTTTTCCTTAACTTCCGCAATGCATTATAGTGGGCAGTCTCTGCTGTCTGCTTAGAAGAGTATCCTATGATTGACGCCGCCTCAGTTATCGTCTTATGCTCGTAAAATATGAGATACATAAGTCGCTGTGCCTTATCGTTTAAAGGTTTTAACGCATTTAGGATAGCATCCTTAGCAAAAACCGTGTAATCTGCCCTCTCTATCTCTTGGAATGGTGCTTGCGCTTGCTCGTCCTCTACAAAGGCTAATAAACTATCTTTGTCATTCTCTTTGCTCACGGGAGAGTCAAGGCTGTATGCAAGCTTAGCGGCATCTCTGCGGCTGCTCCGTATCCCAGCAACCTTTCCAAACGCCTTCCTTAAGGTGAAATCCAGGTATGTAATGTACTTGTAACCCTTTTCAGGACGATAATATTCCACGGCCTCCAGCATTGCAAAATATCCGGATTGCCGGAGGTCTTCCACATCGGCGTCACATCCTGATAAATGTCTTTCGTATTGCCTGGCTTTCATCTCTATGAATCGTTCTATTTGGTTCCATAGCTGCGACGTGTGTTCTTTCTCTCCCTGCTGGATTAGGAGAGCCAATTCTTCATTTGACACTTGAACCCCCTCCTGCTCTGCGGTATAATGGAATAAATACATATCGCCGAACAACCAAACGCAGAGCAGGAGCCGGAGGGCTCCTGTTTTTTTAGTCGTTTATGTCTCGTAAAATCTTAGATACTCTCGTTAGCTCTTCTTCTTGCAGGACTTTTTCCATAGCATCCCCGCCAACTCGGGACACAGTTTCACGGAAAAGGCTACTACATAACCTAAGTGCCTGGTTATATAATCCGTCAAGTTCATCGAATTTCAGGTCTATTTCTTCGATTGTAAGTGCCGCATCCTTAGCATTATCTACAGTTCTAAGAACGGATATGACCGGGGCTAATGATTGACTGATCCTGTGAGCCTCTTCAAAAACTTCATTGATTTTGTTGTCCATAATTTTTTCCCCTCTCTTTTTATGGTGTGACATTTGCGCAGTATATTATTTGCCGCCTGGTATTCTGTCCGGGCATTTGCCACTCATGCGGTCTATCATGGCCACTCTGGCTTCGTCTGCGGTCTGCTGCTGTGGCCTTTCCGCTTTTTCTTGTACACTGCTGCCGCCGTATATGTCCTTATAGGCTCGTTTAAACATATCGTCGAGTGTTGTCTCCGTATCCCGTCCCTCAAGAGCGGCACGATATTCCTCATCTGTGACGGACCGCATAGAATCAGCAATTGCCTTTTGTGTGTCCTCGGTCGCGGTTCCATCGTGGCGGGAAATCATCCGCGCGCGAGCCTTGTCTGCTGCCGTCTGTCTGTGTTTGGTTGCTTTTCTTCTCATGGTTATTCCCCTTTCTGTAATTTATAAATTCTACTGCTTGCGCTGCTTAAAGCCGCATCAAATGAAAAGCCGCCTTCATTCCAATTAGAGGATTGAAACTGAGCGTTGATGACTTCAAAAACCCTCTTAAGCTCTACCGCTCTGAGTTTCATTGCCACGTTTGTTTTCTGCCCCTTTTCTCTAACTATGTTGTAGAGCTCATTAAATCTCGTATCCTCTTCCGGAGATACTTTAATATCCTCCAGGAGCTCATTAAATGCCGTTCGTTCCTGTGGGACTTCCTGTAATCGTGCTTTTTCCCGTTGAAGCTCTGCCTCTCCATCAAAAGCAGCATTATGTAGAGAAGCATCAAGCTTTTTCTTTGTAACCTCCCGTATTTTCTTTTGGAGCACCTGCTCTTCCTGGTCAAGCTCAGATAGCCTCCCTTTGATAGTCATACGTTCCTGGTTAATCCTCATTTCAACCCCTGAAACATGCTCATTAAGCTCCGTAAGAGCCTTTTGGTATTTCTCCTTTCTGTTTGTTGCCTGTGCTTCTAGTTCCACCAATGAAGAAAATAAATCATGCGTTAGTGGTACAATTTCCGGTATCCTCATTTTTACGCCTCCTCGTTATTTTCTTGATAATTAACACCCATAAACCACTAAAACCGCATTCGCCAAAGGAGGAAAATGAATGTCTGGACCGGTCTCAGTGGCTTATGCCTATTAACTAAGTGCGTCCTATGGACAGTCCACCGGACAATCCGGTGGACTGTCACAAAATTTCCCCCTATAACCCCCTTATCTGTATCTTTTTCTTTCTCATTATCAGTACCATTCTCATTATCGGGTTATCTGGGTTAGTTTGGGTTTCCAATAAACCCAGTGGGTTATCTGGGTTAGTTTGGGTTAGTCTGGGTTATTTGGCGGTCTGCCGCCTTTTGAGCCGTTTTCCTGGTTTCGTTTACAAGTGGCTTCATACTTCGCCATATCTCTATCCATTTGAGCCTGTATGAAGGAAAAAGCCATTTTAACCATACCATCAAAATCCGGAAGCACTCCACCCTCTGAATAATCGAATAATGACATGAGCAATTTTCCTTTATCTTCATCAGAAAGTAATTTCAGGTGCTGGCGGTAATCATGATAGAGGATGAAGCTTTTTTTTGCGTTCACTTTTTTATCACCATCCTTGCTCATTGTAGGATTCAGTATTTTTCCTGCAATGAAAGTAAATACATTTGCCTTTATTCATCAGCTATGCTCCATTTAATTCAAAGCTGTAACAAAGTACAATTAAGCTGAGGGAGGGGTAACCGTACAATTACACTTACGCATCGGTAAGTTGCCGTCAAAAAAAATATCGCTAATCTGCTCAATAGTGAATTCCAGATTCAGAGAAATAGCTATAATCTCATCAGGTGAAAATGTTACCTTTCCAAGTTCTTTCATTGAGTATGAGCTTGGAGATTTTCCGATAACATCAGCCATATTTTCCTGTGTTTTGTGTTTTCGCATTCGGGCAAATTTGAGCTCCATAGACTTCATGTTTTCTCGCCTCCTAAGTTTCTTTATCATGATTTTAACTTACCGTTCCGTAAGTGTCAATAGGATTTTTAAAACATCACAACAATATTGATAAAGTGGTAAGCAAACGATATAATTTAATTTGGAGGGATGACCATGTTTTCATTTAGCGAAAATCTCAAGCATATCATGAATATGCGTGGAATAAACCAAAAATGGCTTTCTATTGAGTCAAATACCCCAGAGGCTACTATATCCAGGTATGTGAATGGTGTCCATAAGCCGAATATTGACATCATTGTTGACATAGCTAAGGCTCTTAATGTTTCGGTTGATTATCTTTTGGGACTTACTCCTTTTTCTGATATATTGCAAAAAACTGACCCAGAATTAAATTTTCTTATATCCTGCTATAACAAAGCATCCGAACGTGACCGTAAGATATTATGGCGCTTACTTGAAGACTATCTCAGTCCAGAGGAAAAGGACGGCATCTCGTATTTTAGCGATAAAAAAAAGTAGATTCAGCAGAGTAACAAAGATTGTAATGGATATTTTTGTAGGTGGTTTTCCTATGGAAAATCCTATGGATTGTCCGGTGGATTGTCCGGCGGACACGTGCAAAACTTTTGTATAAAAAACGGTAAAATTGATTCAATCCGGTTCAAAAACGTTCAAAAGCACAAATTTTTGTATAAATCTAAGCATTGATAAAAAGCCCCTATACCGCACGGTACAAGGGCTTTAGAGCTTCTCCAACTACTGAAAAAAATCTGTTAAACTATAAGCATGGCATCACCAAAGCTATAGAACCGATATTGCTCTTTAACTGCCACCTCATACGCTTTTAATATAAATTCGCGTCCCGCCAAAGCACTGACCAGCATAATCAGGGTTGACTTTGGAAAATGAAAATTCGTTAGTAAAACATCCACAACCTTAAAGGAATAGCCTGGAAAAATAAAAATATCCGTCCACCCAACACCTGGTACAACCCTTCCCTGATCATTCCCTACGGATTCCAGGGTCCGAACAGCTGTTGTCCCCACGGCGATGATCCGACGTCCTTCTCTTTTTGCTCGATTAATTTGCTCTGCAGCATCCAAATCCACCCTATAATACTCGGCATGCATGAGATGATCACGGATATTTTCCACTTGAACCGGACGAAAAGTTCCTAAACCCACATGAAGAAGGATTTCCACGATTTCCACACCTTTCTTCCGGAGTTCGCTCAGAAGTTCAGGCGTAAAATGCAGTCCTGCCGTGGGCGCGGCTACAGATCCTCTTTCCTGGGCATACACGGTCTGATAGCGTCCTTGATCTTCTAGTTGGGCAGTAATATACGGTGGCAGGGGCATCTGTCCGAGTGTGTCTAAAATGGTTTCGAAAACTCCTGCGTAGGTAAAATAAATCCTTCGGTTTCCGTTCTCCAAGATATCCAGCAGTTCGCCGATCAGTATTCCACTACCGAAGCGAACCCTTTGCCCCACTTTAAGTCGCTTGCCAGGTTTAACCAGGACCTCCCAGACGTTGAGTTCAAGCATCTTCAAGAGTAGGATTTCAATTTTCACCTCAGTGCCTTCTTTTTCCCCAATCAAACGCGCCGGAATAACGCGGGTGTTATTAAGCACAAGCACATCGCCTTTTTTTAAGAGAGATACAAGATCCCGAAACGTATGATGTTCTATCCTTCCACAGTCTCGATTGAGAACCATTAACCGCGAAGCATCTCTGGGGTCAACCGGGTGTTGGGCAATCAACGTTTCCGGCAAATAATAATCAAACTTCGAAACGTTCAAGCCATCATTCTCCTTTGTTATCTTCAAAAGATCCACTATATCTTCCTAATAAGCGTATTGTTATAATAAAACGATAATATTTCCTTATAGTTATACCCCAATTGAGACATATGATAAGCACCCCATTGCGACATCCCGACACCATGTCCCCAACCCCGTCCATCAAAAATAAAGACTCCGAATGGTTGGGAATCCGCACTCGGTCCAAGGGATGAACTTAAGATTCTAGATAGTAAGGGCCCCTGCTCCTTGGGATACAAGCTCGCTAAATCCGAAGCCGGAGATTCCTGAAATGCAAGAAAAACTGTTAAGCCCGATTTTTCGAACGGATCCCGGCTTGCAGCGATTTTTTGGACCTCAAAGAAACTCCCTAAAAAAGCGAACTTTTGAATTGGCTGCCCAAAAGGATAAAATTTTTTAACAAATGTCCGTGCGGTTACAGTCTTGGAAAGTCCGAAGCCATCTTCCATCCTAACACTTTTTACCCTACCGGAGGGGAATTTGTCAAGTTCAACATTTTGCACGGGTCCAAGCCCAAAGGCGGAACCCAGGACCGGAGCCGAGACTATAAATCGCCAATGATTTGCAGCGCCTCCAACTGCTTGTGAATATGGATCCGGATGAGACACATTGTTGATATCTGACTTTCCCCAGACATTTTTCGCGTCTTCCGTATATCCTCCGCTATGCGAAGAATAGAGCGCTTCAATCGGTTGCCTGCTCTGGTCGTCGACGAGAATTTCGCCCCGCGTTGCCTCAACTGCCGCTGAAGCTTCCCCCTCCACGAGCTTGCCGGCATAGGCTTGATCAATATCCGGAGAATCCGTAATCGTTTTTTTACCATTCTCAGTATGTTTAACCAAGAAGGTCCGCGCAGCTACTGCTTGTGCTTTAAGCGCTTCTGACCCGCCATTAGACCATTCATTGCTCATTTCAATAGGCACAACGCCTTTCAGGTAGTCTTCACGATCCACTCTGTTGACTAACTGCCAATGACTGTTCTGCCAACTTAGGTGTAAATCCCCGCGATAAACAGCTGCCTGAGCCCCTGGTGTTTTAACCCTTAGGCTGCCTGGGTTGATTCCCTTGATTTCCAAAACGGACCCCCTGAAGACTTGAAATTCCTCATGGTTAATCCTGAGTACCGGGGCCCACCCTCCCCAGCCCACTTGGAGGCTGGAACCCGCTGGAAACTTGAGGATTGTTGTATCCACAATTAGACGATAATCCCCTTTTTCAACCTCGATTTCCACCCACCCTGCCTGGCCCAGCTTCCACACAAGCTCAACCGAAATTTCCTTCGCTTGGCAAGTCGCAGCCTGGATCAGGACCAGGATCAATAAAGCCGTACACAAAAATGGTAACCGATACATACTCCGGGTCATGCTCAACACCAACCTTCTTACACCAATCGGAAAGTATTACTGCCGGGTAAGTTTGCTTAATGTTCAGATTACCCTTTTCCCTCCGCTTATATGCTCTAAACTGTTTCTATTCCTAATAATCAGGAAAAAGTCCGCTGTCAGCCCGATTCTGGGGGATAGTGAAGCCTAAATGTTGATACGCTCTCACTGTCGCCATGCGTCCCCGTGGAGTACGTTGCAGAAATCCCATTTGAAGTAAAAACGGTTCGACAACATCTTCCAGCGTCACTGACTCTTCCCCAATGGTCGCCGCGAGCGTTTCCAAGCCAACCGGGCCTCCGGCAAAAACTTCAATAATGGTCTTTAACGCTTTCTGGTCAATCTGATCCAAACCCACAGGATCGACTTCCAAGCAATTCAGCGCTTCCCGGGCTATCGTTTGGGTAACTACACCGTCTTCCCAAACCAAGGCGAAATCCCTAACTCGTTTTAACAGACGATTGCCAACCCTTGGCGTTCCCCGGGAACGTCGGGCTATTTCTGACGCGCCGTCATCGGTTATATCCAATCTCAAAATACCTGCCGCTCGAAGCACAATTTCTTTTAAGTCCTCAACTTCATAGAATTCCAAACGACTAATAACCCCAAAACGGTCACGTAAGGGCGACGTCAACTGTCCGGCGCGGGTTGTGGCCCCTACTAACGTAAACGGGGGCAGGGACAAGCGAATTGAACGGGCACTTGGACCTTTTCCAATCATGATATCTAAACATCCATCTTCCATGGCCGAATAAAGGATTTCTTCCGTCGTACTGTTCAAGCGGTGGATTTCATCAATAAATAGCACATCCCGAGGCTCTAAGGCAGTAAGGATAGCTGCTAAGTCCCCAGGCCGTTCAATAGCCGGACCGGAAGTCGTACGTATACTTACGCCCATTTCCGCAGCAATAATATTTGCCAGCGTAGTTTTCCCTAAGCCGGGCGGTCCATATAATAAGACGTGATCCAAAGCTTCTCCACGGGTGGAAGCGGCTTGAATAAAGATACTTAAATTTTCTATAATTTTTCTCTGCCCAATATAGCCACTCATCCGGCTAGGTCGAAGTACTTCCCCTTCCTGATCTGTAAATTGTTCCTGGGGAGCAACCAGACGCTCTTCCATTTTCAAACCCTCATCTCGAATCCATCAATATTTACCCGCCAACTCCAACCTAGATCTAATTCTCCTTAGGCGTTGAATCTCCTCCTCAAATA
>JQID01000165.1 GCA_000770645.1 Desulfosporosinus sp. Tol-M | reverse complement strand
ATTAAAGTGCGTCAGTAACAAGTGTTTGCCACTTCTGTTTGTAAATAGTGCATCGTCTGATTTCAGACCATATGCATTGATATAGAGCTTTAGAATCTTGCCTGTTTCACCAAATATCGGTATTTCACGATACTTGGAGCCCTTGCCTCTAACAAAAACCTTACAGCAGCGACCAATGGTTACATCTGCTACGTTAAGATCTATCAGTTCCTGCACTCGGCATGCCGAGTCATAAAGAAGTGTAAGGATAGCCACATGGCGTAAACCCTCCCTGCTGTTTTTGTCAGGAGCATTAAGAAAAAGCTTTGTTTCCGATTCCGTCAGGTAAAGCGGCGGCTTTTTCTCGACTTTCTTGGCAGGGATATTAATTATGTCAGTACACTGTCCTGATAATTCCGGTGATATTGAGAGCACATAGCCAAAAAAGGATTTTAGCACAGCCAACCGAAGGTTTCTGGTTGAGACGACATTATGCCTCTCAGTCTCTATCCATTCCAGAAATTGCAGTACACAGGTCTGGTTAATATCCGTCAATTCCAGCTTAGGGAGCTTTTTGCCGTTGGATTTGAGGAACATAAACAGTAGTTTAAATGTATCACGATAGGATGCGACAGTATTATCGCCATATCCCCTCTGTGATATCAGATATGACAAGAAATAATTCTGTACATAGTATGAAAGCGAGTTAGTCTTCATAATTCATCCACCTCTGGTATCAGCGTTTTTAGCGCTCCTTCCCTGCGCACGAATTCATCATATCCGTGTTCAGTCAGGTGAATGTATCTTTCCGTATCCCTCAGGTTGACATGCCCAACATATGCTGCAAGTACTGGAACTGCAACGTATAAATCCATTCCGGAATCAAGCATCCTGTCCAGACTTAACGTACAGAAGGAATGACGGATGTCGTGGATTCTTGGGAGCCTGCCTCTCGGAGTACGGACTCCGGATTCCGCGAAGATTTTCTTGAACATATACTTCATAGCAGTATAACTATAACGGGTTCCGGTATAAGGTGAGACAAATAGGTACTGTTCCGAATTATGTCTATGTGCCAAACCCGATACATAATCAAGAATGATCACTGAAAGGCTGTCGGACATCGGTACATATCGTGATACATTGTTTTTCGACTGATATACCACAAGGAGCTGGTTTATAGTATCTACATCCTTAATTCTGAGTGAGAGCACCTCGCCTATCCTCATCCCCGTACCTATAAGGATTCGTAAAAGCACAGGGTAAGCCGTAAGATAATTACTGCTGCGCCTACTTGGTTTCAGATGGTCAGATGCCTCAGTGATTTTAGATAGTTCTTCTGCTGAGAAGATATATGGCTTAAAAGCAACATGGACCTTTTTCATATATTTATTAGAAATCTGGTATGCATGGATACCGAGAGTCTTTAAGAATGCATTGAACTGTCGCAGGTCAGACACCCTCATTGCACGTAATGTCTCCCGCTCGGTATCCTTTCCCTTTAATAACAGTTCAACGGTATCAAGCTCAATATCCAATGTATTGCTGTACCGGTTAAGTGATTCATTCAGGGCTTTTAGCCTTATAAGGGTAGAGTGGGAAACTTTTTCTCCCTTACCACGCTTGAATTCTATATATTTTTCAAAGTACGGCTTAAATATGCCATCTCGAAAAGCAAGGAGTTCTTTATCAGTAATCATAATGCGGGCACCTCTAATGCTGCGTTCCTTAGCTGGCTAATGTCAGACCATACATATTGTCTGGTTGACTGAGCTGAGGCATGCCCCAAAATAGATGCAATTTCACTGATAGGCGTGTTGTCACTCATTAAGCTACTAGCCAAGCTGTGGCGCTTATGGGGAGCTCTCCATAAAAGGCATTCGCTTGCGACCAACCTATTGCAGAATAACGTGGAGGTCTCCACGATTTCTGATATACTGGGGCATTCTGATCCGCAGGTAGCCCGGCACTATCTTCGCGTTGACATGAAAGGACTCTCCAAGTGCGCGATGGAAGTGGAGGTGATGGACTATGTCAAGGAATAAAGTCTTTACCGGGCCACTGACCGAGCACCTGCGGGGACTACCGGAAGAAAAACGGTCATTGGGATATAAATACGAGGAGCAGGCGCGTCTGATGTCTGTCCTGGATGAAATGAGCAAACAATACGACTGCTCTGAAGGACTGTCAAGGGAACTGTGCCTTGCTTTTGTGGAGAGGAAGCCCAACTGGCGCCAGGCAACGCAGGAAGGCCGTGTTGCACTGATCCGTATTTTAGCCGAATACATGATCAGACACGACGCCCCCGCTTACCTGATTGACAGTAATATTGTAACGAACCAGCATGAGGATTTCAAACCATATATTTTTACTCACAAACAGATATCAGACATCTTTGCCGTGGCAGATAAGATAAAGCCGAACGGCGTGAATTCCCATGTTTTCTATCCGACAATACTGAGGGTGCAGTATGGCTGCGGCCTCCGGATATCCGAAACCCTTGGGCTTCGCATGAAGGATGTCGATTTTGATTGCCAATTGCTTCACGTGATTAACGCCAAAAACAACAAAGACCGCGACATCCCTGTAGGCGATTCGGTTATCGAGTATATGAAGTGGTACAAACGAAAGGTTCACTCGGCTTACGCCCCTGAAGATTATTTCTTTAAAAGCCGTTACGGAACCGGCCACTATGAAAAGACAGCCGTCAACCACTATTTCAGAGATATCCTGTTTGATTGCGGCATAAAGCATGGCGGCAGGAACGAAGGCGGCCCGCACCTGCATAATCTCAGGCATACCTTTTGCGTACACAGTCTGGAGGCAATGCTTCGGAATGGGATTACGCACCAGGTCGCGCTCCCTCTCCTAATGACGTACATGGGGCATTCAACGCTCTCCGCCACCGGGCGTTATTTAAAGCTTACAGCAGAAGCCTTCCCTGAACTTGTGCAGCAGATAAATCTGATATATGGCGAGATCATTCCTGACTTGGAGGTGAAAACTGAGTATGAAGACGAATGAATTCCCCCGCATTCTTAGTGGTTTCCTGCTGAATGAACTCCCGGTGGTTCAAAATCAGAGCGGCAACACGATAACCTCATACCGTGACACCTTTATACGGTTGTTGACCTATATGCAGGACGTAGTTAGGGTCAATGCTAGGAAAGTGAGGGTTGATGACCTGACGGCTGAACGCGTAACTGAATTCCTGAACTGGCTGGAAAAGGAACGCGGGAACAGCGTCAGCACCAGGAATCAGCGGCTGGCTGCTATCCATTCGCTGTTCCAGCACATACAGGTGCAGTCTCCGGAATATATGTTTCAGTGCCAGCAAGTGCTCGCTATTCCATTTAAAAAGTCGGGAAAAAAGCAAGTAGGTTTTCTTAGTGAAGACGAGACAAAGGCACTTCTCGCTGTACCCGATACAGAATCTCGAAAGGGTAGGCGTGACCAGGTTCTATTGAGCCTTCTTTATGATATGATAGTGGCGCCCGCGTACAGGAGCTTGCAGACCTTCGAGTCTGTGATCTTCGTCTGGATTCACCGGCTCAAGTCAAGCTCACCGGCAAGGGAAGGAAGACAAGAAGCGTTCCGTTGATGGATAAGACAATCGCTCTGCTGCAGCAGTACCTGCATGAACAGCGGTTAGATAATCCGTCATGCTATGAGCATCCGCTCTTTTTTAATGCTCAGAAAAAGAAACTGACCAGGCAAGGGATCGCGTATGTCCTGAAGAAGTACGCTGACGCCTGCGGCATCAAGAAAATATCCCCTCACCGGCTCCGCCACACGAAAGCGATGCACCTGACAGAGGCCGACATAAACCCTATCTTTATACGGGATTTCCTCGGCCATACCGATTTGAAGGTAACCGAAGTTTACTCGAAAACGAGCGTTAAAATGAAACGGGCAGCGCTGGAAAAGATGAATTCAGGGAAACATGATGTCATTCCCGAGAAAGCCGACTGGACTGAGGATGAATCACTGATGGACTGGCTTGCCGGGTTGAGGCATTAAATAACGTGCTGTTGATCGGTTTTATTATGTAAAGAAAAATTGGCGAGTTGTCGCCTAAATGCGTGGATTCGCCAGTTTACTTTCCATAATATTACTCTTACCATAATACACCTCGGTCGTTCTCACGCTGATGTGTCCAAGCAAATCCCGGATATATATAGGGTCCACCCCCGATTCCACCAACTCCATCGCGGTCGTGTGGCGAATCTTATGCGGGCTAAAATCATCGGGGATTATCGCGGGATTGTCTTCCCGTGCCATTTTGGCGTATTTAGCTACGAGGTAATTTATCCCCTGTCTGGTGAATGGCCCATTCATGTGATTTTTAAATAACCACTCGTCTAGCTTCTCATGCCGATCATAGTTCTTTTGGGCAATGTACTTTTGGATATGAGGGACTATACTCCGCATGAGCGGTACATACCGACCTTTCTGACCCTTGCCGTGAACCAGCAGAGTGAATGGCTCGTGAAGAGACAAGTCCTTTACTCGTATCTGGATAAGCTCGCTTACGCGTATACCGGTCGTGTACATCAAAGCCAGTATGACATAGTCCCTTAGCCCATTCATTTTATCAATACCCACTTTGCTCATCAGCAGGGTGGCCCCATCTGTCTTGAGGTATGGAATTGTCAAATTTGGTACAGTCATTAAACTCGTAAAAATAGCTTTGAGGAATGTGGGTACCAATTTATGGTTAGGTTATAGTTGGCTCTTATCTACCGGAAGGATAGTGCGCTGCTGGAGAGCAACACGAGCAGCCGGTAGAGTTCTGCCGAGGATAGCCAGGGTATCACTTTGATTAACCCTGGTATCTTRTTTTCCTATCCTTGGGAGAATTTTAAGCGAAAAACTCAAAAACTTTTTATCCAGCTCGCTGTAAATTTTTCTGGTAATAGTGTGAGCGTTTCACCAAAGGGGGATAGCCTCCGTTGGTGGTGTAAATACGTTTTCTGTTATAATAGATTTCTATAAAGCGAAACACGATGCTTTTAACGGCATTCATACTCATGACTTCGGTTTTGACCTTGTAGATGCTTTCCTTTTTTAGTGTGGCAAAAAATGATTCCATTCGGGCGTTATCATAGCATTTCCCAGTACTGCTCATACTCTGTATTGCACCATACTGGACTAATGCTTGGCGGTAAAGACCGCTGGTATACTGACTCCCCCTATCACTATGAAAGATCATGCCATACCCTTGATACTTCTTAACTCCAGAGATAAAAGCTTCGATACAAAGCTCTGCCCTCATGTGATTAGCCATTTTAAATCCYACAATGCATCCATCAAAACAATCCAATATGGCGGCTACATAAAGCTTACCGTTGGCTGTTGGGATTTCCGTAATGTCTCCAAGCCATTTTTGATTGGGTGATGAGGCCGTAAAGTCTTGTTTAATCAGATTAGCACTGGCCTGTGCAACCCGATCTACCTTGGTTATTCCGTTACTATGATGTTTCTTCTTAAGCATGAGATGGTGGATCTTACAAAGCTCAAGGATCAAATAATAACTTCCAGTATAGTTCTGGTAAAGTTGTAAATGAAGATAAATTCTATAAGCTCCATAGTCCGGGGTGTTTGCACGAATCTGACGGATCTTAGCCAAAAGCTCATCGTATTTATAGGGTATGGACTGCCTTCTTAACCACTTGTAATACCCGGCTTCACTAACGTTTAATACCTCGCACATGGTTTTAATGCTATGCCGGGTTTTTTCCTTGGTTTTGTGGTGCCATATCCATTGAAATATTTCTCGTGCAGCTACTTCTTTCGGCTCTCTGCGAAAAAACCCAAGGCACTTTTTAAAATATCATTGGCTGCTTCAAGGTCTTTGATCTTTTTCTCCATTGCTTTAATCTCTGCTGTATTTGGATCTATACGTTTATTCCCGCTACCGACAAATGCTATTGAGCCATACTGTTTTGCTCTGTGTCTCCATGTGAATAGTGTAGTTAGTGGGATTCCCAATCGCTCGGCAGTTGCTGTAGGCCCTATTTCGTAAGACAATTTGATGGCTTCTTCTTTGAATTCTTTGTCATAGACTCGCATCTGGATTACCTTCTTTCTTAATGGATATTATTACCAGAATTACGAGTTTTCTGACTCTACTAAAATGATACTACTCCAGTGGAGCGGATTGCAAGAGCTCTGAGTACCGCGACATGTCAGGTTTTAAAGGGCGGCATTATTCACCTCGACGATGTTGGCGGTGCGATCGCATTCCAAAAGATCCGCAACAAAAAAGGCAAACTTGTGGATACGCTGGCATTTTCGGACAAAGATGAAATTGCGCAGGACTACAAGTTAATCCAGGATACGTTCGGCCAAGATTTCTACAATATCTATTTGCGGCAGGAGGTGTTCAACAAATTCCTGAAGAAGATATCTCTATAGCATAACAAAATTTATATGTGATCCAAACGCGAAAAAGCCCATAGTTTCAATGACTATGGGCTTTTCTCACCTTTTTTAAACTGTAAAAGTCAGGCCGAAGAATCAGGTACGATTTATACAACAAAAAAAATACTTGTATCAGTCGCCCCAAAAAATAGAGCAGCAAAGAAAGGCTTGTGTTATAATTAAGCGGGAATCGTTAGAAGCTTGAGATAAAAAGTAAAGGGGTGAAAAAATGGAACAAATCCTCACTCAGATTCTTTCTGAACTACAGGCCCTGCGTGAAGGTCAGTCTCAGCAGGGAGAAGACCTATCTTCTCTGAAAAAAGATGTTCGCGAGATCAAAACGGAATTACGCTTTGTCTGGGAAGACATCAAGAAACTGGATAGCCGTCTCTCTGCACAAGGAGAGGAACTTGTCATCCTAAAACGGTTAAAATAAGATCGCTTCGAATATGAGGAAGCGTCGGGAGAGTTCAGATGATCGATAGCCATAGCCACATCCTGCCCGGAATGGACGACGGATCAAAAAACATGGCGGAAACGCTGGGAATGGTACGTCAGTTGCACGAAGCAGGCTTTAAGACACTGATTGCCACGCCACATGTCCTGGAAGGAAGGGATTTCTTAAGCCCTACGGAAATTTTGACTGCAACGGAACAGGTGCGCCAAGCGGTTACCGAGGCTGGTATTCCGGTTGAAATTCTACCCGGCGCTGAGAACTATATCTTCCCGGACCTGGTTAAGTGGGTGCGTGCCGGAAAACTGCTGACCCTGGGAAATACAGGAAAGCATATCCTTATCGAGTTTCCGCTGCTGGAGATACCTCACTATGCGGATCAAGTGTTTTTTGAGCTCCAAGTCCTGGGGATAACACCGGTCCTGGCTCATCCCGAACGATATAGAGACTTATCCGATCAGCCGGAGCGTATCCTTGATTGGGCCAGGAAGGGGATTCTCCTTCAACTGGATTTAAGAAGTTTAAGTGGACATTATGGTCCCCAGGCAAGGCAGTTAGCCGAAATCATGCTCAACAGTGATCTAATCCACGTTATAGGCTCAGACGCTCACCACGTTTCCAGCAGGGAGTTAACCTATTTAGAAGGACTCCAGAGCATCCAGGAAATCGTGGGTAAGACACGATACCAGGAATTGACGAGGCTAAATCCGCAAACGGTCCTTGAAGGGAATCCTCTGCGGGGCGATAGGGAGTATTTCCTCAAGGGGTCAAGTATTAAGAAAAGGCGAAGCCGATTTTGGAATTTGTTTAGGCGATAAAAAAAAAGATTATTTTCTTTTTTTTGTTTATAGAGGATTTTTTAATTTAGTATCGAATACTCTTAGAATATTGGTAATTTTGTCCTAGGACTAAGTAAAATTGTCCTGGGACTATGGGCCTATTAGCTTATCGTCTTTCCACTATTTAGCAACAATACGCTATGACCATTCCTAAGGCATGGCTATGAAGAAGGGAGTAGCGTGAAAACGTTGCTGGTAATGGGCGGAGGGGTCCTTTGGGGGCAAAAAGAGCATAGTAAACAAGCCCTAACGGAAGCGGAGCGAAGAATGGTTAAGCAGGTAGCGTGATATGCTCGGGACTTACGACGCCTTGGGCAATCAAGAGTTTGGCAGCTTGCCTCAAAGCTTTCTCCTTTTGCTTATTGCAAAGCTCCTGCGGCATATCGACCTGAAATAGGTCGCAAGGGTTGAAGAGCTCACCGGTTTGGAGCATGTGGTAAGCGGCTGTAAGCATCATTCTGGCAATGGCAATAACGGCTCGTTTCTTGCCTCGGCGCTTGGCGATCCGCTCATATTTGATGCGGTAGTAAACAGAAGCGTTCGATTTTACAGCGGCATGGGCTGCTTGCACGAGAGCGGGCTTGAGGTAAACACCTGCCCTGGTAATGCGAACCGACTTCTTTTTGCCGGCGGACTGGTTGTTGCCGGGCGTTAGCCCCGCCCAGCAGCATAAGCGTTTCGAGGATGAGAACTGAGACATATCAGTACCGATCTCAGAGACGATCGTAATGGCAGAAGACCGGTCAACGCCGGGAATGGTACACAGCAAGGCAATGGCGCTTTCGAAGGGTTCAACCATACCGGTGATTGTTTGATCGAGGTCGGCAATGAGTTGTTCCACGAAATTCAGGTGTTTGCGGACGAATCGGATGCGGGCTTTTTGTTCCGGGGTCATTTGAAAACCCTCAATGGATTCGATGACCTGGCTGGCTTTCTTCTTCAAGGAGCGTTGCAGCAGGGTAATACAATGCCTTGGGTCGAAGGAATCCGAGTTTACAAGGTAATCCGTGATGGACGAGGCAGATTTGCCAAACATGTCGGAAACGACAGCATCAAGGGCGACATTGCAAACGGTGAAAGCGTTCTGAAAGCGGTTTTTTTCGCTGGATTTGCAGGAAACGAGCTTGAAGCGGTATCGTGTGTACTCCCGCAAAATGCGGATGTTCTTGGACGGGATAAAGCTGCCAGGGACCAGACCGAGGCGAAAGAGGTCGCCGATCCACTTGGAATCCTTGACATCATCCTTGTTGCCCTTAACAGCAGCCACCCACTTGGGATTGGCGACGGTAACACGGATGCTGTCCTCCAGCAAATTGTAAATGGGAACATAGTACTTCCCTGTAC
>JQID01000067.1:7837-9288 GCA_000770645.1 Desulfosporosinus sp. Tol-M | reverse complement strand
GAAGAGGGTTTTCTTTTAGGCCTGCTTTTAGGGGATGGGACGTTAAAAGAAGAGAGAAATGAACATCGGATGAAGTTAGCGTCCTTACGCGATTTAGCGGGGGAGTATGGTATTTTTCCAAAGGAGAAAAGGCTTACTGAGGAGCTGGAAAAAACAAGCTCGGACTTTCACCGAGGACTGATCAGGGGTTTGTTTGATACCGATGGAACAGTAGTCGGTTCTCAAGAGAAAGGCGTATCCGTCAGGCTCTGGCAAAAGGATCTCGCGGGGCTTCAGATACTCCAGCGCATGCTGCATCGTTTAGGTATGGCTTCGACAATTTACAGAGACCGCCAATCTTCGGGCTCTAAGTCTTTGCCGGATGGCAAGGGTGGTCAGCGGGACTATGAGGTTCAGCCGGGGCACGAACTCTCCCTATCCCAAGATAATTTGCCAGCTTTTGCTGAGGTTATTGGCTTTAGCAACATGAAGAAAAAGCAAACCCTCAAAAATCTGCTTGAGGGCTATCAGCGTAATATAAATAGAGAGCGCTTTCTGGCCAATGTGACGGAATGTCTTCCGGCAGGGGTTGAGGAGGTTTATGATGCCCAAGTTCCGGGGGGCAATGCCTTTGATGCCAACGGGATCTATGTGCATAACTGTGGCGAGCAGCCGCTTTTGCCCTATGAGGCCTGCAACTTGGGCTCGATCAATCTAAAATTAATGGTGATCGAAAAAGATGGGAAAATGGTGATTAACTGGGAGCGTTTAAGTCAGGTGGTCCGCTTGTCCGTTCGTTTTCTGGACGACGTGATTGATGTGAATCAGTATCCCCTGCCCATTATTGATGAGGTTGTTAAAGGGAACCGTAAAATCGGACTTGGCGTGATGGGCTTTGCCGATATGCTCATTTTGCTGCAAACATCGTACGCCACGGAAGACGCGGTTGAATATGCGGAAAAAGTTATGAAATTTATCCAGACGGAAGCTCGGATTGAGTCCCAGCGCCTGGCTGAAGAACGGGGAACCTTCCCGAATTATAAAGGCTCAATTTATGACGGGGTCATGAAACTGCGCAATGCCACCTTGACGACAATTGCTCCAACCGGGACTATATCCATGATTTGCGGGGCTTCCAGCGGAGTAGAACCTCTCTTTGCGGTTGCCTATACTAAAACTGTGATGGATGGGACAGCTTTAATAGAAGTCAATCCCCTCTTTGAAGCGTTGGCCAAAGAGTATGGGTTCTATTCCCCGGAACTTATGCAAAAGATCGCTGAAATGGGAACCGTCCTCGGTTTACCGGAAGTACCGAACTGGGCGCAGGAGGTTTTTACCACCGCTCAAGAGATCGCGCCCGAATGGCACATCCGGATTCAGGCGGCTTTCCAGAAATATACCGATAACGCGGTATCCAAAACGATTAATTTTGCCAACGCCGCGACACGCGAAGATATTGCCGAAGCCTATCG
>JQID01000067.1:0-7812 GCA_000770645.1 Desulfosporosinus sp. Tol-M | reverse complement strand
TATGTCAGTGTCAATGAGGATGACAAAGGGATTTGTGAAGTTTTTACGAATACCGGCCGCGCCGGAGGCTGTGCCTCCCAATCGGAGGCAACAGCCCGTTTGATCTCCATCACCCTGCGCTCCGGCTTGTCTGTTGATGCCATTACGGAGCAGATCAAAGGCATTCGCTGCCCGGCTTGTATGCGGCGGGAAGGGGTCAAGGTCACCTCTTGCCCGGATGCCATTGCCCGGGTGATTAAGAAATATAGTGAAGTGGGTATCGATTTTGCGGGTGGGCATAGGGGAACGCAGAAAACAGCCCCAACGGCCGTAAAATCAAGCGTTGTCGAACGAGAAAGGCCATCCGGAGAAAAGGTAACTAAAAAAATAGCCCGGACAGGTGTGGCGACGGAAAATGCATGCCCGGAATGTGGTATGCCCATCAACCATGAAAGCGGTTGTGTGGTGTGTACGCACTGCGGCTATTCGAAGTGCGGTTAAAGGTATATTAAAAGCTGAATAGAGGTCAACTATGCAAATAGCCAATGGAATAAAAATGTTGGAATTATCGAAAAACCATATGGGTAAACCATTAATCGCTTACCCAACCCTAATCCTGGATGATCCTGTCATCCTGGTGGATACCGGGTATCCAGGGCAATTACCCCAAATTCGTGAGGCCATGGCGAAGGCCGGTGTACCTTTGAGCAAGCTCAAAAAGGTAATCCTTACGCATCATGACGCGGACCATATCGGTAACACTCTAAGCTTACAAAATGAATTAGCGATTGAAGTCCTGGCGCATGAGGTAGAAAAGCCCTATCTTGAAGGCACGAAGCAATCGATCAGGCTGGCTCAACTTGAGGCACTGCGAAATATCATGCCGGAAGAAACGAAAACCCTGCAGGATAATCTCAAAGCCTTCTTTGAAAACAATAAAATCAAAGTAGCCAAAACTGTAACCGATGGCGAGGAATTACCTTACTGTGGCGGAATCACGGTCATCTTCACGCCTGGTCATACACTGGGTCATATTTGCCTTTATCTTAGACAGAGTAAGACGCTCATTGCCGGCGATGCCCTGGTTGTGGCCGGCGGAAAACTTTACAAAGCGTTGGAATTCACTAATTTTGATGCGGACTTATATGAAAAGACTTTACATAAGCTGACAGAATATGATATTGAAGCGGTAATCTGCTACCATGGCGGCTTATATCAGGAGAACATTAATCAGCGTATTGCGGAATTAGTTGGCAAGCAAAATAAAAAACCGAGCCCGGAAAGTTTATCAAAAAAATTATTAAAGAGATTAGAGAGTGTTATGGAGCAAACGTTAGAAAATAGGATTTGACCAGTTAATGTTATTTGTGCTAAACTAGTGTAGTTGACTGGAATTATGTTATTAGCAGGTGCGGCATATAGCGCCTTTATTGCAAATAGGAAAGAAGGTGAAGATATGAAAGAAAAAATTCACCCTAAATACGAACAAACCACGGTGACATGTGTTTGCGGAGAAGTCATTCCAACCGGCAGCACAAGAAAAAACATTAAAGTGGAAATCTGTTCGAAATGCCATCCCTTTTATACCGGGGTACAGCGGTTTGTCGATGTTGGCGGACGGGTTGATAAGTTCAAAAAGAAATATGGGATGTAAACAACGACCTGCGGTCGTTGCTGGTGGAAAAGCAGAGCGCAAGCTCTGCTTTTTGCGTAAATGTTGAGCGGGGCGCGAGGTTCGAAGCGCAAAGCGCGATAATTAACCTTTTGAGCATCGAGCCTCGTGCTTCGAGTCACGCATCGAGCCTCGAATCGCACCTCGCGCCTCGCGTCTCGATATACTATAGGAGGACTTAGGATGGGTAAACCGGTTCAATATGGCGGGCAAGCGGTCATAGAAGGGGTTATGATGCGTGGACCACGAGAGAGTGCTATTGCGGTGAGGCTGCCGAATGGGGAGATCGAGGTTTCGCATCTTCAGCTTAATACATGGGTAAAAAAACCTATTTTTAAGTTACCTATAATCCGGGGGTTTGCAGCACTCGTGGATTCATTGATTGTGGGAACTCGGGCCTTAACTTTTTCGGCCAATCGTTCAATAGGAGAGGAAGAGGGCGGGGAAGAACTGGGGTTTTGGGAAATGGCTCTGACCATAGGGTTTGCTTTTGGTCTAGGACTTTTGCTTTTTGTAGGATTGCCGACGGGAGTGGCTCACTTGCTGCAAGGGAAGGTAACTGGGGTCGTGTGGCAGAATTTGCTGGAGGGGGCAATAAGGCTGATAGTGTTTTTCCTGTACATTGTGATTATTTCCCGGCTCAAAGACATTCAACGGGTTTTTCAATATCATGGGGCAGAGCATAAAGCCATTTTTAATCATGAATCAGGAAAAGAACTAACGGTGGAAAATGCACGTCTATTCCCCAGGTTACACCCGCGCTGCGGGACTAGTTTCCTCCTGATTGTGGTCGTTGTGAGTATCTTCGTGTTCGCTTTTATGGGTCTGCATCCCTTGTGGTGGCGGTTGCTTTCCCGCATGCTGCTCATGCCTTTAGTGGCCGGGATTGCTTATGAAATCCTGAAATTCTCCTCACGAAATTTGGAATCGCCGTGGCTTCGTTGGCTGATTGTACCAGGTCTGTTATTGCAGAAATTAACCACACGGGAACCCGACGGTGCCCAACTGGAGGTTGCCTTGGCCGCCTTAAAAGGTGTTCTGGAAACCGGTCAGGAACTTACGTAAATTTTGGGGTGTGAAAGATGTTAGAGAAACTTTACGAGATTGAACGGAAATATGATGAATTGACAGAGCTGCTTAGTGACCCTGAAATAATTGCCAATCAGAGTGCGTGGCAAAAATATGCTAAAGCCCAGGCTGGCATGACTAATCTTGTCACGACATTCAGGGAATATCAGGGAGTACTGCGTGAGCTTGAGGAAACAGAAAACCTGCTTTTGGAAAAACTTGACTCTGAAATGCAGGAAATGGCGGAGCAGGAGCGAGATAAATTGCGAAACGTTTCTCAGGAACTGGAAAAACAAATCCATGTCTTACTTTTGCCCAAGGATCCGTCGGACGAGAAAAATGTTATTATGGAAATTCGGGCCGGTGCAGGCGGCGATGAGGCAGCCTTGTTTGCCGCAGATCTTTATAAGATGTATACTCGCTATGCGGAAGGGCAGGGTTGGAAAGTTGAAGTCCTTAGTGCAAGCTACTCAGATCAGGGCGGTTACAAGGAAATTATTTTTCTCCTGGAAGGGCATGGGGCTTATAGCAAACTTAAGTTTGAAAGTGGTGTGCACCGGGTTCAACGGATCCCAGTAACAGAGTCCGGGGGAAGGATTCATACGTCTACGGCCACAGTGGCYGTCCTGGCCGAAGCAGAAGAAGTGGACGTCTCGATTAATCCGAATGACCTGCGCATCGATATCTATTGTTCCAGCGGACCGGGCGGACAGTGTGTGAATACCACCCAGTCGGCGGTACGAATTACCCATTTACCCACAGGAATTATCGCGACTTGCCAGGATGAAAAATCTCAGCTCAAGAACAAGGAGAAAGCTTTGCGCGTCTTGCGTGCTCGTATACTGGAGAAAGCACAAGAAGAGGCGATCGGAGAGCAGGCGTCTGAGCGCCGAAGTCAAGTGGGGACAGGAGACCGGAGTGAACGGATTAGAACCTATAACTTCCCTCAGGGACGGGTCACAGACCATCGCATCGGGTTAACGTTGCATCGCCTGGAGACGATTCTTACGGGAGACTTGGAAGAAATTGTCCAAGCTTTGAATTCGTCAGCTCAGGCTGAACGTCTGAAGGCGCAGTAGCGAGGCGCAAGGGGGTTTTGCAGTTTTGATAGTTCTGGAGGGAATGCATTGGGGTGAAGCGAGGCTCTTGGAAAAAGAGATCGATAATGCCCGCTTTGATGCGGACTTGTTATTAGCCGGAGTTTTGGACGTGTCTCGTGACCGCCTTTATCTTGATTGGGACCTCACTTTGTCTGAGCAAGAGGAGGCGGACTACCGGGGAAGTATTCTTCGCCGAGCTGAGCACGAGCCCCTCCAATACATCTTAAAGCGTCAGGAGTTTATGGGACTTTCCTTCTGCATTGATGAGCGGGTGCTTATCCCGCGAGCGGACAGCGAGCTTTTAGTCGAGAAATGGCTCGGCTTGGTAAGGTTAGAAGAAAAGCAGGAGCAGGACCGCTCGATTAAGGTCGTGGATCTTGGTACGGGAAGTGGGGCTCTCGCTATTTCGATGGCCTATTATTATCCTCAGGCGGAAGTGGTGGGGACTGATCTTTCGCAGGATGCCTTAGATGTTGCGCGAGAGAATGCTCTGCGTTTGGGTGTCTCAGTGCAGTGGCGTCAAGGGGATTTTGTGAAGCCTATCCRGGGTGAACGCTGGGACTATATTATCACGAATCCTCCCTATGTTTCAGCGGAGGAATATTGTCAGTGCGCTCCGGAGATTTTCCGTGAACCCTCTATGGCCTTATTAGGGGGACAAGACGGTTTGGACTTCTACCGCCGACTGGCTGAAGAGACGCGGGTCTTATTAAATCCTCRGGGGCAGCTCCTGATGGAAATCGGCTGGAAACAGGCTGACGCGGTTTGTAAAATATTTCGGATGAAGAATTTTGAAACGCAGGTTTTCCCGGATTTAGCGGGGCGCGACCGGGTGATCATAGCGAGGGAAGCAAGATGCTGACAAAACGATGTTATATTAATGGACTGCATCCGGAAGCYGAACTGATCAAAGAGGCTGCAGCGTTGCTGCAAGCAGGAGAATTGGTAGCCTTTCCGACAGAAACGGTCTATGGCTTAGGGGCTAATGCCCTGGATGCTTCAGCTTGTACAAAGATTTTTGAAGCAAAAGGACGCCCCCAGGATAATCCTTTAATTGTGCATGTTTGCAACCGTACTATGGCCAATATTTTGGTTGCCCAATGGACGCCTGAAGCAGAACTATGTGTTCAACATTTCTGGCCGGGTCCGCTGACCTTAGTTATGGCGAAAACGACCATAGTTCCGGAGATTGTCACTGCCGGTCTGGCTAACGTGGCGATTCGGATGCCCAGTCATCCGGTTGCCCTCCGCCTGATCGAGGAAACAGGGCTGCCGCTTGCCGCGCCAAGCGCTAACCTCTCAGGGAAACCCAGCCCGACAAGTGGCAGCCATGTCTGGCGTGATATGTCAGGCAAGATTCCACTGATCCTGGACGCAGGGGCTTGTCAGGTTGGCTTGGAATCAACTGTGCTCGATGTGAGTGGGGGGATTCCCACTATCCTTCGTCCAGGCGGAATTTCCAGGGAACAGTTGGAGGAGGTACTTGGCGCGGTGCGGGCGGACACCCTGTCGGAGAGCCAGGTTCCCAAAGCACCYGGCATGAAATATAGGCACTACGCTCCTCAAGGAGAGATGATTCTGATGTTTGGCTCGTCCGAGCGCATCATCCGGCGCATGGGACGTGAAATTCAGAAAGGACACGCAAGGCTGAAAAAGGTCGGGGTTCTTTGTTCGCTGGAGAGCGCGCCTTTCTTACATAGCCTGCTGCCGGATCTCTTGTTTGTTCTGGGGTCTAAAGATCGACCGGAAGAAGCAGCGCGTAACTTGTTTGAGGGGTTACGACTTTGTGATGAACGAGGAATGGATTTTATATTGGCTGAAGGGGTCGAAGAAGGAGGTTTGGGGACAGCTATTATGAACCGGTTACAAAAAGCGGCCGGTAAACGGATTTTTTACATATAGTAGGGGCACAAGGCATTCCGCCCAATCCCTATCTTATTGCCTAATCCGTCTAATAAACTCTTTCCTTTGCATATACTTAGTGAGAACGGAGGGAAGGGTATTGAATTTAGTATGGGTTGTGGCAGTTGCAATTGCCCTGGGAGCAGATGCATTTTCATTGTCTTTAGCTATTGGCTTGGCAGGGGTCAGGAAAAGCATGATTTTACGCTTGCCGTTGGTTGTGGCCGTTTTTCATGTGGTTATGCCGCTTGGCGGGATGATGTTGGGTCAGGCGCTAGGATCGATTCTCGGTCGTTATGCCGGTGGGGTAGGAGCCTTGGTTCTCATCGGGTTGGGGGGGAGAATGCTGTACAAGGTTTATCGGCCACCCATTGAATATTTTCCTTTCGGGGTAGCGAGAAATGCCCTTTTTCAGAATAACTTATCGCCAAATACTTCCCTCAGTGGATTCGGCATCTATGTGTTAGCTGCCGGTGTAAGTTTAGATGCTTTAAGTGTAGGGTTTTCACTGGGAACGATCAGAGCGGATCTCTTCATCACGGTCATAATTATTGGCCTGATTGCCGGGCTGATGACAGGGACAGGCTTAGTTTTGGGGCGTGTGATGGGAACGCGGTTAGGAGATAAGGCTGAATTGCTCGGAGGCTTGGCGTTGTTACTGATCGGTGTCAAATTGCTGATTTAATCGAGGCGCGAAGCGCGAAGTTCGAGGTTCTAAGTACCAATGGCTCATCTCGTGCCTTCGCACCGTGTGCCTTCGCGCCGTGTGCCTTCGCACCGTGTGCCTTCGCGCCGTGTGCCTTCGTGCCGTGTGTCCTTGCGCTTTGCTAAGTCGTTTTTTGCGGTTTTGGCAGGGATTGAGCAGTTATATGGAGAACTATAGTTTATAAGAATGGAGATATGAGCATGAGAGTTGCGTTGGGAGCCGATCACGGTGGTTACGAACTCAAGGAAGCCATTCGTAAGCATTTAGAAGCAAAGGGATTAAAGGTTCAGGATCTTGGAACCTACTCAGCTGACTCCGTGGATTATCCTAAGTATGGTTTTGCTGTAGGTAGTGCGATCATCAAGGGAGAGGCCGACTTGGGAATCGCGATCTGTGGAACCGGGCAGGGGATTTCCATGGCCGCGAATAAAATTTCAGGAATCCGTGCTGCGGTCTGTTCAGAGACGTTTTCAGCCCGGATGGCCAGAGAACATAATAATGCCAACGTTTTAGCACTAGGCGCCCGGGTGATTGGCGCCGGCCTTGCCCTCGACATTGTGGATATCTTTTTGAAAACGAAGTTTTTAGGGGGTAGGCACACCCGTCGTTTGAATTTGATTGCGGACATTGAACGCGGTGAGAATATTTGAATCCCGAACGTCTTGTTCGAGTCATTTGTCAAAGCGAGGAGGAATCCCTTTTCTCATGGATAAAAATATTGCAGACAAATTGCATGTGATGGCCAATATTTGGGATGATGTACTCGAGGCCTTTTTTCTAAAGGCTAATTTAAGACGGGGGCAGATCCTCGTTTTAGGGTGCAGCACTAGTGAAGTTATCGGCCAACAGATCGGTCAGGGAAGTAGTCTGGAGGTTGCCGAGGTGTTGCTTCCGCCTTTGTTGGAACGGGTTCACCAACAAGGAATCTTTTTAGCGGTGCAGGGATGTGAACATATCAATCGGGCGTTAGTTGTGGAAGAAGCTTGCGTGGATCACTACGGATTAGAGGTAGTTTCGGTATTTCCAGCATTGCATGCCGGAGGTGCGATGACGGTACAGGCCTGGAGGAAATTCTCTTCCCCTCTTATGGTAGAGCGCATCCTTGGACATGCCGGCATTGACATCGGTGATACATTTATAGGCATGCACCTTCGCCCTGTGGCGATACCCATTCGTATACATGTCAAGGAACTGGGACAGGCACACTTAACCCTGGCGCGCACCCGCCCACGCTATATAGGTGGCCCACGAGCCGAGTATACCTAAGAATCTACAACGCAAAGCGTATTTGTGTCAAAGACGCAAACAGCACACAGAATCCCCGGCGATGTTCCAAACCCCCGTGACCCAAGCCGGAGGAAGTGTCTTAGCTTAGAGAGCATGGA
>JQID01000168.1:5605-17231 GCA_000770645.1 Desulfosporosinus sp. Tol-M | reverse complement strand
GGCCCCCTGGTGGATGAACTGAGCATCGCGTATAGGGAGATGACGATGGGCAGGACACGCAGGGAAGCCTTGTTGGACTTAGGGGAACGAAGTGGGGTCGAAGAGGTGCAGTCCTTTGCCCGGGCGGTGGTACAGGCCGGTCAGATGGGGATCTCCATTAAAAATGTGTTGCAGTCACAGGCGGAAGTTATCCGCCAGGCGCGCAGAAACAAGATCGAGGAGAAGGCCATGAAGATATCGGTTAAAATATTGATCCCTATGACTTTATTTATCTTTCCGGTGATCTTTATCGCACTGCTGGGCCCTGCAGCTGTTAATATCTACAACCAATTTAAATAAAGCCCACGAAGTTGAGGATAATTCGCTGAGCTGGAGAAGAGGGGGACACCATGTTTATTTATGGTAATGAACTGCTATTGGCGGATCAGGTAAAGTCTGCAGATACTTTCTTTCAAAGATTTGTCGGCCTGATGGGGCAAAAGAGCCTGGGTGGCGGGCAAGGGTTACTGCTTAAAAATTGCTCTTCTGTCCACTGCTTTTTTATGCACTTTCCTATTGATGTGGTATATTTATCTAAGTTTATGGAGGTGCTTTATGTCGAAACGATTCAGCCCTGGCACATTGGCAGTTTTGTAAAAAAAGCCAAACATGTCCTGGAACTTCCAGCCGGGTCCGGACAAGGCCTCAGTGCAGGAACACAGATCAGTATTGAAGCGTAATTATCGGCAATAATGGGAGGATTCATGATGACAGCTATTCAATCAGACGGCAAACCGGAATCTGAAAGCAAATCAGAATTTGATTTCAAAGAGTTGAATGTGGATAATGGCAAGAGTATTGTTGAACAGCTGCGGGTGAAAACTGAGGAAATAGATCTGAATCAGTATTTAAAAAAAAGCCTGGGGGGCTATACCAAGCAATCTGTTTTAGAGTACCTGGGCCGTCTGCGAAAGCAGCAGCAGATAACGGCAGCGACTTTTTCAAGCAATATGCAGATTTTACACGACGAAAAAGAAGCCTTGAAAAAAGGCAATGACATTTTGCAATCCCGTCTTAGTACAGTGGAAAGCAATTATGAAAATCTCTCAGAATCCATCCGCCTTTTTGAATACGAAAACAAAGACTTCACAGTTGCGGATGTCATTGGGCTGAAAAGCAAGAACTCCGTGTTGGAAGGTGAGATCAAAAAGAATCAGCATGAGAGAGAGGGTCTTCATGTCCAGTTGGACCGTCTGAATGCTGCAAACCAGGATTTGAAGACCAAGCTGGAACAGGCCAATCAGGAAATTGCTGCTCAGAAGCAGCTGGTGATGGCGGAAAAGATCGAGACGAAAAGACAGCGGGACATTGTTACGGATACCTACAGCCAACTGGAAACTCAGTTGGATCAGAACAATTACCTCACTGAACTCATGTCCAGCGGGGAGTTGGCGCAAACAAAGGTTAAAGTCAATAACCTTCTGGAACAGCTTGCATCTCTGAGTGACCTGAATGCGAAATTGATTTCCGACAGCAATATGAAGGATCAAGCCATTGAAACCCTCAAGAATCAGATCGAGTTAGTAAAACAAAAGGCTCATTCTCTGTCACTGAACCTGCAAGAAATGAACGGACAGAATGACAAATTATTTGCGGCCAACCAGGCATTAACCAATCAACTTGAAGAGGAATATAAGAAAGCTATTGCCCATGTTCGTGAACGCTCCGATATTATAATGGAGAAACTTTCAGCAATAAATAAGCTAAATGAAGCAAATACTACAATTTCTATTCTGGAACAGCTGCTTGATAAAGATAAAAAATCTGGCGATCTTCGTACAATTTATCGCAATATAAATGACCTTGAATACAAAAAAGATGTTGCGGAAAAGCAACTTCCTGAGGATAAATATCAAACAGTGATCGAACTGAAAAGGAATATTGAAAAGCGGCTGCCTGCCGATAAAGAAGCCGATGAGGCTGAATAAGTAATAAGAGGGAATTAGATGAAAAAGCTTATAAAAATAGCTAAAAATGAAGATGGTCAAGCAATAGTACTGGCAGCTTTATTAATGGTGGTTTTAATGGGTTTTGCTGCTTTCGCCGTGGATATAGGTAATGTGGCTCTTGCGAAGGCCAAACTACAGAATGCTGCCGATGCAGCAGCTTTGGCCGGAGCACAGGATTTGGGAACTGCCAACGATCCTGCGGATACTGCCAAAAATTATGCGGAAATGAATGGGGTTGAAGAATCGGAAACCACGGTCACGGCTCCTTATAATAGTGATTCCACTAAGATTAAGGTTGAATGTACAAGAACAATTTTTCATACGTTTGCCCAAGTTTTGGGCTTTACGCAAACAGATGTATCAGCATATGCGATTGCCAAAAAAAATTCCCACTGGGCTGGAGAAGCATTACCTTTTATCAACCTGGATGATGATTATACTGATGCAGATTATGCAAATGCTCCAAATCCACAGATAGAGTCCTGGGAAAAGACAACTTCCGGAGATTTTGAAAGTATACATCCCTATGATTACGAAGTTATAAACAGCCTTGAATCCGATGCTTATTTTAAAGTTCACTATAGCGACGGTATAACCTTAAAAAAGGGTGTAGTTGCCAATGGCCCGGAAAAATTAAAAGATAACCTGGAAATATATTATCAAAATCATGAAAATGAAACTGTATATGTTTTCAGTTTACAAAGCAATATCATTAATGATACCGCTAATCAAGGAAAAGTCATGTTGGCGGATGGAACATACAAATATTTATATGGTAGTGGTGATGATAAATTAAAAGAAGGAGATGTAATAGATTTAAGCCAAATGGTTCTTCTGGAATGTACTTTTGATAATTATGCGGATAATACGCTTACATTAACAGTTAACTGTGTATATGATATATGGAATGGTATAGTTCCAACAAATTTTGTAATACCTGAGGCTGCTTCTTCAAGATTAGTTGACTAAATGTATGCTCCAGCTTTGGGGGAATGTTCGTAGTAGTATTGATCAATTCACAAAAGCCAAAAATAAAAGCGAGTTTCTTAATCTTAATAAGATAAGAAGCTCGCTTTTATCTTTGGAACCGGATATGTTTCTAACATAACTTAAGAGTTCATCCAGACCTTGGAATTATGGGGGTCATTATTTCCGGTTATAGCGACTTAGTCCGAGATTAGGTTGCTAATTTTTACTAGTCAGGCGGAGTATGTTATACTCACATAAAAGGGAACATTATCCAAGAGGAATCTGTTTTTTATGAAGACAAAAATGATAGGAGGTAAGTCAGGTTGAACTTTCAAGATCGCTACCGCTTCTGGTCAGAAAACTCCTACTTTGATGAAGAAATACGGCAAGAGCTGGGGCAAGTGATTGAACCGCAAGAAATTAAGGACCGCTTCTATACGGATTTGGAATTTGGTACCGGTGGTTTAAGAGGAATTATGGCAGCAGGCACTAATCGTATGAACAAATATGTAATAAGGAAAGTAACCCAGGGTTTGGCTGAATGTGTTTGCGATCAGGGGCCGGAGGGTATGAAGCGGGGGGTGGTTATTGCCTATGACTCACGGAAATACTCACCGGAATTCGCTCTTGAAGCAGCCTTGATTCTTGCCCGGAACGGAGTTAAGGCCTATCTCTTTGATGCGCTTCGTCCTACTCCGGAGCTTTCTTTTGCCGTACGGCAATTGCATGCTCTGGCAGGAATTGTGGTGACGGCCAGTCATAATCCTAAAGCGTATAACGGTTATAAATTATACTGGGAGGACGGCGGACAGGTTCCTCCGGAGCATGCGGATCAAATCCTTGCGCGTATTAAAGCGCGGGAAGATTGGATCGGGCTGGAACCCATGCCGCTGGAGGCGGCTAAGGCCAGCGGTTTGCTGGAAATCATAGGGGAGGAAATCGATCAACTTTATCTTGCTCAGGTCCTGGAACTTGCTCTGCACCCGGAACTTGACCGGGAAAAGGGGGGAGAACTGCGGATTATTTATACGCCTCTGCACGGAGCCGGAAACATCCTTGTCCGCAGGGCTTTGGCCGAACTTGGTTTCAGTTCGGTCACCGTTGTACCCGAGCAGGAGCTCCCTGACCAGGAATTTACAACTGTCCCTTACCCAAATCCAGAAATTCCGGCGACGTTCGAACTCGCCCGGAAATACGGAACCCAAATACAAGCCGATCTTCTCCTGGCAACAGATCCGGATGCTGATCGTTTAGGCGTGGTCTTGCGTGATCCTCAAGGGGACTTTACTCAGCTCACCGGAAATCAAATTGGAGTTTTGTTAACCTATTATATCCTATCTCAAAAAAAGGCCTTAGGAATCCTTCCGGGAAACGCCACGATCATCAAAACAGTCGCCTCAACCGATTTGGCGGATGAGGTTGCCCGGTATTTCCATGTCCGTGTAGAAAATGTGCTGACCGGGTTTAAATTCATTGCCGAAAAGGAAAAAGAAATGGAAGAAAGTGGATGGGGAACCTTTCAGTTCGGCTTCGAAGAGAGTTATGGGTATCTTGCCGGGGATTTTGTCCGGGATAAAGACGCAGTTATTGCCTCTGTCCTCTTGGCGGAAGCGGCCATTTATTATCAACAGGTTGAAGGACGTAACCTTTTTAATGTCCTTGAAAGTATATATCAACAATTTGGCTATTACCTTGAGGACCAGGAGTCCCTCACCCTGGAGGGCATTCAAGGAAAAGAAGAGATGGCGAAGATCATGGATTCACTTCGTCAGGAAGAAATCCGGGAACTGGGCGGGACTAAGATTAAGAAATTCGATGATTATGAACAACGTATCGGTAAAGATAGTTCGACAGGACTAACATATCCCCTCACGCTTCCCCGTTCGAATGTTTTACGATTTTCCTTTCATGGTGGGGGATTTGTCATGGTACGCCCCTCGGGAACGGAACCCAAAATAAAATTTTACTTTTCAATCAAGTCAAACACTCTCTCAGAGGCAGAGGATACTCTGCACAAGATTAAAGCTGATGTTATGCGCCGGATTGCCCGCATACGATCCGTCTGATGAGAAATCAAGCTGTTTGGTTATTTTATTGATATTGGGGGAGTAAATTTGAAAAAAGTTATCGGAATTTTCCTGAAGGGTCTCTTAGTCTTAATCCCAATTGCGATTACATTCTACATTCTGTATAAAATGTTTCTGGTAACTGATGGATTATTCAAAGGTTTACTGGAGCGTGCCGGCTTATATTTTCCTGGGCTCGGAGTGATTGTTACACTTGCCGTAATCTTTCTGGTAGGTTTACTGGCCTCAAATTGGTTCTCGAACAGATTCCTGAATTATTTTGACAGGATCTTTACCAAAATACCACTTTTTGGTAATATCTATGCGATCGTTAAAGATACGGTGAATTCCTTTTCAGCGAACAAAAAGGGCTTGTCCCGTTTAGTAGTTGTAAATATGTCCAATGAGCTTAAGCTTTTGGGATTTCTAACGAATGACGAAGAAAGTACATTTATTCCAAAGGGTTACGTGGCAGTCTACTTAATGCAGTCAATGCAATGGGCCGGGAATCTGATTCTTGTACCGGAACAGAAAGTTCAACAGCTCGAAGTATCTGCCGAAGAGGCTATTAAGTTTATTGCTTCTGCCGGGCTTTTAAGCAAAAAAGCATAATTATTACGTGAGTTCAAGGAAAGGTTAAAGCTTTTCCAAATTGTTTATTCTAATTACCCCAATCAACTTAATAATTCCCCAAGCTATTACAGCATAAACTGCAATTCCTACAAGTGTTGCCGGTTCTAAAATAGCCTGGATACCATTCATGGGCGCAACAGCTGTCTGGAATATCCCTGTGAAGGGGACCAATAACACGTTGGTAATCGCGTAAATCATTGAGACAAATCCACTTGTTGGATTCGCGGCTAATAGTTTAAAAATAAATCTAAACCCTAATAAGATTTCCAAGACACCAAGAACGTAATAAACAATACTTTTCGCTTGAGCAAAGACTTTGTCTTGTGACAAAACGGAAGATGCATTCGGATGTTCCATTTTTTAGTCCTCCATTACTTTAGTATAGTAGTCTATAGTAATTATTTCCGAACAGTAAATAGATTATTAGTATGAATGCTATGAAAATACAATAATTTCTTTTTTGCGGCGAGGTCTAATGAGTGACTTCTGGCGTTTGTTCGAGAGCAGGGGGTATGATATAGTTTAAAGGCGAAAGATTGATGGTTGACAGAACACTTATCGCCTTTGGATGCAGAGACACTGACGCTTGATAAAGGGGCAAACTTGAGAAATGAGTGTTTTATTTTGCCGGGATTGCGGCGTTGATATTTCCGGAGAACCGCTTTTTCGGCGGATCAGTTTTGCTTTGGAACAGGGGGAAAAAGCTGCGCTGGTTGGCCCGAATGGTGCAGGTAAAACTACACTGCTCCGGGCCTTCTTAGGGGATGTGCGTTTAGAAAACGGAGAAGTACAAGTTCTTGGCTCCTACGGGTACCTTCCCCAAACGCCGGTTGTCGAAGATGAGGGGAACGTCTTTGAGTGTATGCTCCGGGAACGGGCGGATTTGATGCAAATGCAGGCACAGCTGCGTGAATTAGAGGAAAAGATGGCGCTCACCCCCAGTGAGAAAGTCATGGAGCAATATGCGGCTTTAACTGAAGTTTTTGAAGGCCAGGGGGGATATGCCCTCGAGGCCTTGGTTCGGAGAATCCTGGCGGGACTTGGGCTGGAAGCGGAGATGAGCTCCTTGGTCACCTCGTTGAGCGGGGGGCAAAAGACGCGGCTGGCCTTGGGTAAGCTGTTGCTCAGGTCGCCCGAACTTTTGATTTTGGATGAACCTACGAATCATTTGGATATCGGGGCTCTGGAGTGGCTCGAAGGGTATTTACGGGATTATCCGGGTGCCCTGTTGATTGTTTCTCATGACCGTTACTTTTTGGACCGTACCGTGACCCGGGTTTTTTGCCTGGAAAACGGGGGACTAAAAGGGTATAGCGGGAATTATTCTGAATACGAATTACTAAAGATCCTGGAAAATAAGACAATAGGCCGTGAAGCCGAACGTCTTGCCCATAAAATTGCCAAACTTGAGGAGTATATTCGCAGAAATAAGGCGGGGGTTAATTCCAAACAGGCCCGTGGCCGGGAGAGCCAACTTCAGAAGCTTAAACCGATCCAGGTCACCAAGCCAGACCATGGACTCTCTATGACATTACAAAGTGGAGGCCGTAGTGGAGATCGTGTTCTTTTGCTTGAGAATCTTTCCATTACCTTTGGGGCGCGTACTCTTTTTCAGAACGTTCAATTGAATTTACGACGAGGAGACCGGGTTGCCTTGTTGGGCAAAAATGGGATTGGTAAAACCTCGCTTCTCAAGGCGATTCTCAATCAGGTCTCTTTTGCGGGAACGATACGCTTAGGGGCGAATGTAAAAGTCGCTTATTATTCCCAGGAACATGAGAATTTGCGCGATTCCGGAACGATCATAGACGAAATTCGAAATGTCTCCAGGTTGAAAGACCTAGAAATCAGAAGTTTACTTGCCCGGTATGGTTTTCGAAATGATGATGTTTTCAAACGCATTTCTGTGTTGAGCGGAGGGGAAAAGAGTCGTTTGGCTTTATGCAAACTTTTCCTCGAGCAGGGGAACTTATTATTATTGGATGAGCCGACCAATCATCTTGATGCGGAAACCCGTGGTGTGTTTGAAGAAGCCCTTTTAGACTATGATGGCACCGTGCTCGTTGTTTCCCATGATCGTTACTTTCTGGATAAAATCGTCAATAAGATCGCGGAACTTACGACCCAGGGACTTCTCCTTTACGAAGGAGATTACACTGGTTTTAAGGAATATAAACAACAAGAGGAAGCGATCGTCACCCCGGTCGAACGAAGTGCTAAGCCGGGTTGCCAAGACCGGCAGGAAACCCGTAATCTGGCGCGGGAAAAAAAGCGGCTGAAGCAACTGGAGCTGGAAATCGAAGAGTTAGAGTCGGCGCTCCGTGTCCTGGAATCAGAACTCGCTTCAGCGGATAGTAATTATGAATTAACGATGCAACTGCATGAAGAGAGCGAAACAATCAAGAAACGCCGAGATAGTGTCTTAGAGGAATGGATTGACGTGAGCGAGTAGTTCATCATAAGTGGCATTAACCTGGATTATAATGTTATGCGTAGGTCAACAGATGGCTGGCAAAATACCAGAAAACCGGACTGCCAAAGCGGAATATTTACCGGTAGCTGTTTAATTTTGCTCGGCCTGGTTAATTGATTCGAGGTGAGGTATGTGTATATTATCGGGCTTACAGGTGGGATCGGAAGCGGCAAATCTATGGTTGCAGAGTGGTTTAAAAAGCAGGGGGTTCCTGTGTTGGATGCTGACAAAACGGTTCACCGTTTGTTCCAATCGGATCTGTCGACCATATCAAAACTGGTCCATGAATTTGGGCCTGAGATCCTTGGAGATAATCAGGAAATTAATCGTTCGAAACTTGGTATTCGGATTTTCCGTGATGCAGATGCGCGTAAGCGCCTTGAGCGCATCGTGCATCCGCGCGTGGTAGAGTGTATGAAGGATAAACAAGCAGCGCTTCAGGCTGCGGGAGCAAAATTTTGCGTCTGGGACGTACCTTTGCTCATGGAAACAGGGTTTGAGGAATTTGTCGACGAAGTCTGGGTTGTGTGGGTGCCACGGGACCTTCAGATTTTACGCGTTCTTGAGCGGGACAAGTTAAGTCTGGCTGAGGTGGAAGACCGTATTGCTGCCCAAGGGTCGTTAGATGAAAAGCGTCAGCAAGCAGATGTAGTTATTGATAACTCTGGAAGCGAGTTGGAGACGGAGCGGCAGCTTGAGGAAATATGGGAAAAACATATGGTTAATAATCGTTGAGGCGATGCAATATAATTTAAGTAAATGTGAATGATTGAATGTTCATCCATACATCCATCCATAAACGTGAAGAGGGAAATGTGATGGTAAAAAAGCGGAAGAAGCATCGGACCATGGGCAAGAAATTATTTATTTTTTTGGGAATTGCAATCCTGGCGGTTTTTAGTATATTGAACATTCCATTCCTGGAGAAGATGATTTATCCCTACCCCAATCGGGCGATCATAGAAAAATATGCCGAACAGTACGGAGTTGACCCGCTGCTTGTTGTTGCCGTAATCCGGGAAGAAAGTAAGTTTTTTTCGCAATCCGAGTCACCTAAAGGTGCAAAAGGGTTAATGCAGCTAATGCCTGGTACGGCACAATCGATCGCTGAAAGTCTGGGAGATAAAACATTTAATGAAGAGGATTTACTCAATCCAGAGAAAAATATTCAATACGGAACATGGTATTTAGCTAGTTTGCAAAGAGCGTTTGCCAATAATACGATGTTAGTCACCGCTGCCTACAACGGTGGAAGAGGACATGTCCAGGAATGGATTAATAACGGCCAGCTTGACCGGAATAATATTCGCTTACAGGATATTCCATTTAAGGAAACCCGGGATTATGTAGGACGTGTCATGAAAAGTTATGCACAATACAAGAAACTTTACCGTAAATAAGCTGTACAGCTCGGGCTGCTAACACCCTCCAGGGAAAACTTGACAAAGCAAGAATCGGGGGAGTAAGATGAATCCTGATTAGTTCCCTATACAATTGGGGAATGAAGTTGATTAAAAGGGAGGCACTACCGTGAGCGAGTCGTGTAATAGCTGTTCGGCAGCTGGGACATGTACAACTGATAGTTGTTCCAGTGAACCACAAGTTTCAGAGGCTCAAAAAGCGAGCCATGTTGGCAAAGTGATTGCTGTCATGAGCGGCAAAGGAGGAGTAGGTAAATCCTCTGTCACAAGTATGTTAGCCGTGAGTCTGAGGCATCAAGGGTATAAAGTAGGGGTTTTAGACGCGGACATAACCGGCCCAAGTATTCCGAAAATCTTTGGAGTAACGGGAAGAGTCGGGGTCAATAATACGGGTATTCTTCCTTTAAAAAGCCGGGCCGGTATTCAAATAATGTCGTTAAATCTTATGATAGAAGCCGAAGATGACCCGGTTATTTTGCGTGGACCAATGATTGCCCAACTCGTCAAGAGGTTTTGGACTGACGTAATTTGGGGTGAGCTGGATTATCTGTTGATCGACTTGCCTCCCGGGACGGGGGATGTACCGATCACGGTATTCCAGACGTTACCTGTAGATGGAGTCGTTATCGTGACCAGCCCGCAGGTACTGGCGAATATGGTTGTTCGGAAAGCGATTAAAATGGTCCGAAAATATCAACCCCCAATTTACGGGCTGATTGAAAATATGGCGTATGTGCAATGTCCGGATTGTACGAATCGGATAGAAATTTTCGGGAAACCAAAGGGCCAGGAAGAAGCGAAACGAAATGCTATCCCTTACTTGGGAGAACTTGCCATTGACCCACTATTGGCTGAGTTATCGGATGCCGGTAAAATCGAAGATTATCCAGCCCCAGCCTTCGATCAGATCGCTAAACGTTTAACGGAACAGGTTATGTTGACAGTGATAAGCAGCTAGCCTAAACATCTAAGTGCACATCATGCGTTGGCGTAAATGTTCCTTGGATTGCGTTGGTATCAGACATGACAAAAGACCCGCGTGTTTGCCCATGACCGGTAAACAGCGGGTTTTGACATTGGTGTAATGTTGCTTCCACCTAAATAGATCAGAAAAGACTAACCTTTGCGCTCAAAACCGAGTACCTTTAACGCTCTTTGGATAACGCTGAGTAATTTTTGTAGTAGGGAAGATTCATTCTGATTTACCGAAGACTCGATCGTGTCATTATTTTCCTGTGAATTATTCATAGCTTCTGTTGCTTGTTGTTGAATCGAGTCGTGTAATTCTTCATTAGTGATCTGACCATCTGCCGCTCTGTGATTCTTAAATAGCCGGACAGTAACATATTTCTTTTTCATAGGATCCCCACCTCCTTCATTTGATAAGAACCAGTAAATAGTTTATCTATATTAAGATATGATGGACTACGTCAATTGTTTATCTTATTCAATAAGTCCAGTTGGTGTTCATAGACCGATTTTGACGTTCAAAAAATGGCATGGTGGATTGTTATCAATCCCCATGCCATTTCCTATGGCACAACAACCTTTAAAACTTGAAGGGAAACCCATGGAAAGACTCTGCCCCTAGTTCAAACAAAGATTATTCAGACACAAACGTAATCTGACAGATTGGGATTCGAACTAGCGGACGGATTCCATCGATTGGTTTTCCCATGTTGGCATAGAGTTGAGCCTTGGTCAATAATGCAACTCCATCTCGTATTCCGCCAAAATGGCCAACCCAATAACTTGAATCTGTGCCTATTCCCAAACGGGTACCGATTGGATAATTGTCAAATAAACCTACAATAATCCCTCGTAATCTAAATAACATATGATTGCTCCCCTTCCTTTTCATTTGCCACAATGTGGCGACATAAGATAAGAAGTTTGGGATAGGCTTTGGGGATTATTGTTACTTCATGTTATGTACAAGTTTTTTAAAGTGTGACAAGTTAGCAAAAGAGCAGGCTATTTTTGTGCCTGCTCAAAAAATGGGAACATCCTCAATATGCACTTATACCCGAATCTTTACTAGCGCCTTCTGTCGGCGCCTTCTGTCGGCACCTTCTA
>JQID01000168.1:0-5581 GCA_000770645.1 Desulfosporosinus sp. Tol-M | reverse complement strand
TGCCTTTGCCGGTACCTTTGCCGGTACCTTTTCTTTTTCTCTTGCTTTGTGCTACTGGGTTTCTAAATAAGAACCTGCCAAGTCCTGAGCGCGTAACGTTTTCCACTAAATCACGTATTTGAGCTTGTTGCATCAGCCTTTAATCTGGTGAGCAGAGCCAACGGTTCAGGCATTTTGCTTTACTGGTATATCAATTTGCTCTGCTTCCTTATGACCATGTTTTTTAACAATGACGGAAGCATCCTAATTACCACCCCCATTATCATTCAGATAGTCACCATTCTGAAGCTTAAAGCTAATCAACAATTCCCTTATCTTCTTTCCGGGGCGCTGATTGCGACCGCAGCAAGTGCTCCAATTGCGGTGAGCAACATTGCCAACCTGATCGCTCTAAAAATTATTGGTTTAGATTTAAATTCGTACGTGTCCATGATGTTTGTTCCCTCTTTGTTAGGAATCACCGCCATATCGTTGCTATTGTTTTATTACTTTAGCAAGGATATCCCGAAAGTAATTAACGTACTGCCGGTATCCGGTATTGAAAAACCTTACACCCCTCATCTGGATCATCGGCCTCATCCGGATCATAAACCGCACCAACATCCGCATCCACAGCCACATTCACATTCGTCTTTGCATCATCCCTCTCCTCATCTATTAACAGACCACGCCATTTCTCCGTCTGTAACGGATATGTCCATGTTCAGAGTTTGTATCGCTATTGTTGCCTTGACGAGGGCAGGCCTGTTTGTAGGCACCGGATTTGGCATTCCTATGGAATGGATCGGCATCTTCGGCGCCCTGTTGCTGATTATGTATAGATGGAACCGAAGAGGAGTTGGAGTGAATGATATTATCAAGAAAACTCCCTGGCATATCATTTTATTTGCCTTTAGCATTTATGTCGTGGTTTACAGCTTGCATAATATCGGTTTAACTGAATTAATAGTTGAACGACTTAGAGAACCCATATCAGCCAATCTTTTAAGCGCCACTCTGATCAGTGGAGGTTTGCTTACGGTAATGTCAAATCTATTCAATAATCTTCCATCGGTCATGATTGGGTCTTTAACCCTGACAGGAATGCAACTGGATATCCCAACGTTGCGTATTGCCTATTTGGCAATGATTATGGGAGCGGATATTGGCTCCTTGATTACCCCGATGGGAACCCTGGCATCCTTGCTTTGGATGTTCATTCTCAAGAAAAACGGGATTAGGATTAATTGGACTCAAAGCTTGAAAGTGACGATCATTGTCATTCCCATTGGGCTCCTCATCAGTTTATTCAGCCTATATTTTTGGGTAGATTGGCTATTTTTCTAAGTCTATTATTAAACCCAGGCCAGATTAATTGGGCCTGGGTTTTTCTTTATACTTGTCAGGCAAAAAGAAAAAGACCTAGGCAGACATGCCTAGACCTTATCCCTAGATCCTTTACCACACCTTGTTATCCTTACCATTAATAGTAATGGTATTAGTATTGGTATTGGGATTTTCATCATTGATTTCTTTGAAGAGTAACACTAATAATAAGACAATAATAATCGCTAACTCAATTTCCGTTAGAAATGCTAACATGTGGTTGGTCCCCTTTTATTCATCTACCACAAACGTGGTGATATAAGATAAGAAATTCCGGAATTGGCGTTGATTATTATTGATGATATAGGTTATGTACAAGTTTCATGAAATGTTACATTGTCCGTTAAGCAGTCTTATTTATATTGATGTTCAAGCACATACGCTGTGCAAGAATCAATCGTTATTGGCTATTTTCAAAGCGAATCACATTGTGAATATTCAGGACCTTGCTATATGCTTTGACAGAATCCAGTGCTTCCTGAAGTGCTCCTTGACGACAGGGATGAGTTACCAGGACAATCTCCGCCTGATGTTCAGCGCGCGGTTTTTGAATGATCGAGGCGAAGCTGATATTTGCTTCGGCAAAGAGTAAGGCTAGAGTAGCGAGGACACGGGGCTCGTCTTTAACAAGTAGGCGAATATAGAATGCAGTATAGAAATCTGAGACGGCTTTATGCGGAAGATTAAGGTAACAAGTGCAATTGCCGGAAGAGGTTGAGTTCGAATGAATATTGCGAACGATCCGCATAATATCGCTAATAATCGCACTTCCCGTAGGAAGAGAACCGGCGCCCCGACCATAAAACATGGTTTCCCCAACGGCATCACCCACGACATAAATGGCATTGAAAACACCGCTTACAGAGGCCAGCGGGTGAGTAAGAGGTAATATTGCCGGATGAACGCGTACTTCGATTCCTTCATCTTGATTTTTTGCAATGGCTAATAGTTTGATGGTACAGCCAAGCTCAGTGGCATAAGCCAGATCTTCACGCGTAATTTTTGAAATGCCTTCTACAAAGACGTCTTGGAGGGCAACGCGTGAATTAAAGGCGATGGAGGATAGAATGGCAAGTTTTCGGGCAGCATCTAGACCGTCGACATCAGCAGAAGGGTCAGCTTCGGCATACCCTAATAGTTGTGCTTCAGCAAGGACTTCCGAATACTCCCGGTCCTGCTCGGCCATGGCAGTAAGAATATAGTTGGTCGTTCCATTAATAATCCCCAGGATGGCGGTAATGCGGTTGGCGGCCAGGGACTCTTTCAAAGCTGCGATTATCGGGATTCCGCCTCCAACGCTCGCTTCGAAGAAGAGGTCCTTGCCTGCCTGATTGGCTGCCTCAAGAAGCTCATAACCATGAAGCGCTATTAAGTCTTTATTTGCGGTGACGACATGTTTACCCTGTCGTAAAGCTTCCAAAATAAACGTGCGGGCAGGTTCGATTCCCCCCATCACTTCGACAATAATATCGATTTCAGGGTCTTGAAGGATTTCCGGTGGTTGATCTGTGAAGAGATAGTCGCCGCTAACTTCACGTTCTCGATCAAGATCCTGATCAAGGATTCCTTTAATGTGAATTTCGCAGTGTGTTCGTGTTTGAATATCTTTAGCATTTTGCTGTAAGATGCGTACTACTCCAGAACCCACTGTACCCAACCCTAATATGCCAATTTGAATTGTCAAGGTAAGTCAACTCCTCTTTAAAAACAAATGTATATGTATAGTGGACATTATACCTCGCCCTATGTGCCTTTGACAATATCTTGTTACAGGTCAGAGGTRCCGTACCCGAAACATAACCATTACCCACGACCAAAATGAAAAGTGAGGCCATTGCCTCACTTTTTCTAATTAAATTTTCAAAAATAGCAGGACTCATTAATTTTATGTCGAATAAATAAATCATGAAAACAACAAATAGACCGGAAATAACTGAAGAACTGGTGAAACAAATCTGCAAGACCATCTCAGAAAAGCCGAGCATGGGAAGAAGCAGATTGTCAGTAGAACTATGTGAGATGTGGGACTGGCGGGATGCAGGCGGCAAGGTTAAAGACATGTCATGCAGAGATTTGCTTTCCTCATTGGAAAAAGCAGGGCAAATCGTTCTGCCGCCTCGTATGCGATTGCCACGCAAGCCGGGAGACTCGAAGGGTATTAAACATTTTGCCCATGATGAAACACCAATCATTCGGAAATTAGGGGAACTTCAGCCATTAGATATTGAAGTCGTGACATCAAAGGAGTCGATGACACGGTTCCAGTCGTATATAGACCAGTACCACTATCTCGGGTTCGATCGTTTCATAGGCGAGAGGATGGCGTACATGATTTCCAGCAGGAACGGTGAATCTCTTGCATGCTTGCTGTTCGGGTCGGCAGCGTGGTCTTGTCGAGAAAAGGATTCTTTCATCGGGTGGAGCAAGGACGAGCGCAGTCGCGGACTTAAAATGCTGACAAATAATTCGCGCTTTTTAATCTTCCCATGGGTGAACGTGCCGCACCTAGCAAGTCACATTCTGGCGCTGATTGCAAGACGGATAAGCTCAGACTGGGAGTTGAAATATGGCCACGGGTTATGCCTTCTGGAGACATTCGTTGAATGCGATAGATTCAAGGGCACGTGCTACAAAGCGGCTAACTGGATTAACGTGGGTCGGACGACAGGTCGGGGGCGTGACGGCGGTCACCACAATGCCATTTTGCCCATAAAGGATGTCTATATTTATCCACTTGAGACACGTTTCAGGCAAGCATTGTCCGACACGAAAGGAATGTGAATTTAAATGGAACTCGACAAGGTAAGTGCAGCAAATTTCTACCAGGATAATGGCGATAAGGTCAAGTTGAACTGGTTATTGTACGAGTACGCAAACCTGTTGTATATGAAGATAGCAGCAAATCCGAAGCTTGTTCGTTACAGAAGACTTTATTCTCAAGATCAGATTATTGCATTCTGCGTGTATTTCTCGAAGCGATTAAGGAAGAGCATTTATGACATGCAGACTGGTCGCTCGAAAAGTATCGCCTTTGACGGAACGTACGTGTATGAGTTCTACCCGAATAATTCTTATGCGCAAACGCAAGAGCTGTTAAATGTAGCTTTGACGGCATGGGAGGACCAGCTTAAATGCTGTGCAGGTTGTCAAACTAAATGCCTGATCGATGAGTATGAAATCACAGGCATGTTTGACAGCCTGGGAAAAACGGGATGGCCCATCTGATCTATATAACGAACAACGATTGCAGAGGTGATGACACTTTATGACGAACGAACAATACCTGCGGCAAGCCAAAGATTTGCGGCTGCGCATTGAAAATATGAAGATAGCCCGTCAGATTTCAGAGGACAAACTTGGTCTTGAAATACAGGAGCTTAAGCAGGAAGTTCGTTCGAAGGACCATCAGGTACGGCTGCTGCAGACGCACATTGCCAAAATAGAAGAAGCCTACCATCGTGCTAAGGTAGATAATGAGGTTCTTCAAAGGAGATACGAGGAGATTTCCGATCAATGCGGGGCGTTAGCTGACTCGGTGACCATGCTAAAGGCGCGCATTAACAAGGATAGTAGCAATTCGTGCAAGCCGCCCAGTACTGATGGATTAAAGAAAGTGATCCACAACAATCGGATGTCTTCAGGCAGAAAACCGGGCGGGCAGCCAGGACACATTGGGCACGGACTTACTCTCTCCAAAAAGCTGGTGGAGCTGATTGAAGAAGGCAAAACAGACGTTGAAGTTGTGGACCATGGCGATACATGCGGCGAATATATCAGCAAATACGAAGTGGACATACTTACTATGGCAGTGATCAAGGAACATAGGTTTTACAAAGGCGAGCCTATTCCTGATGGACTGAAAAACCCGGTGAATTACGGTCCGAACATCAAGGCCATGTGTGTAGATTTATCAATGGAAGGACTTGTATCCGCCCAACGGGTTTCTGAATTTATCGAATCATTAAGCAGTGGAGCGGTTAAACCTTCCAAAGCCACGATTTTGGCCTTTCAGGACGAGCTGTCCGGCATGCTTGATAAGGAGCTCGAAACCATCAGAGAAAGCGTGGTGGAAGCGCCGGTTATTAGTGTTGACGAAACCCCACGCTCATCTACGCAAAGGCCTGCTGATGACAACGAATCCATGGAGGTGGCCAGGGGCAAGTCATTCAACTTATGTGTACGGACCTATAGTACGCACGATTCAGTTTACCTCACA
>JQID01000073.1 GCA_000770645.1 Desulfosporosinus sp. Tol-M | reverse complement strand
ATCCTGGATATTTTAGCCGTTGAACTTCTCGGGGTCGTTCCTGAAGACGAGAGTATCGTCATTTCTACGAACCGCGGCGAACCGGCAGTTATGGATCAAACCTCAAAAGCGGGCGAGGCCTACCGGAGGATCTCAAGGCGGATTAAAGGGGAAGAAGTACCCCTGATAACTCTGGATGTGCCGCAAGGAATTATGGATAGACTGAAGAGACTCGTTGGCTTACGCTAACCGTTCGGTACGGAGAGGAGGAATCGTCTTTGTTAGAATTTATCAGCCGAATGCTTGGCAGGGGAAGTGCCTCGAGCAAGACGGTGGCTAAAGAACGCCTTCGGCTCGTTCTGGTTCATGACCGTGCCTGCATTTCGCCTGTCATGCTCAATAAATTAAGGGAAGATATAATCAAAGTTATTTCTAACTACATGGAAATCGACGAAGCTGCGCTCGAATTCAATCTATGTCAGGATGAACGCGAAGTGGCGTTAGTTGCCAATATTCCTGTCGTCAAGATGAAGCGGGACTACGCCGCCAAGGGATAATCTGAAAGAGCCTTCCAACACCTACGAAAAGTGATGGAAGGTTTAATTATTAATTAAGCGCTACTTTGTTACCCCAGCCCAATTCCCTCTGATTTCTGGCTAAAGATGTGTTATAATTGGGCAAGTATCAGGGTTCATACAATAACCAGAGGGGAATTATCGTGGATAGACGCACACTGAAAAACCTGGACTTTTTATTTATCTTCGTTACGTGTTTGTTATTGATAGCCAGTCTCCTGATCTTGAGTACGGCTTCATTTAATGTGCTCGAATCAGATCCTTTGCACTATGTCAAGTCGCAAGCCATTTGGATTATGATCGGTATTGGCATTGCAACGCTCATTGCCGTGATCGATTATGAGAAATGGCGAACGTATCGGTGGTGGATTTATGGCTTTAATATCACGTTGCTCCTGGCCGTGATTTTTTTGGGGGACGAAAGAAATGGGGCAGTTCGTTGGATAGCGACTCCCTTTGGCTTTAATATCCAACCCTCAGAATTCGCCAAAATCTTCATAATTCTTACCCTCGCGGATTTCTTAGCCGTCCGCCAAGGAAAACTCAACAATTATAAGGATTTTGTAATGCCCTTTCTGATCGTACTCCTCCCCATGCTGCTCATCTTCAAGCAGCCTGACTTAGGAACAACCTTGGTTTTTTTGGCGATATTTATCGGGATGATGTTTGTAGCGGGAGCAAATCCCAAGAAATTCGGAGGGCTGTTACTGGGAGGAGCAGTCATTGTGGGGGTAGCGCTCTGGCTCCACTTCGCGACGAATCTACCTGGGTGGCTGTACTGGGCTCAAGGACTACCTCTTCCCATGGAAGATTACCAGTTAAAGCGCTTGACTGTTTTTAGGAACCCAGCAGCTGATATATCCGGAGACGGATATCATATCATCCAATCTATTTGGGCTATTGGGTCTGGAGGGTTATGGGGAAAAGGGTTTCGAATGGGAACACAAGGCCAGTTGAACTTCCTGCCGGAGCATCACACGGACTTTATTTTTTCCGTCGTTGGAGAAGAATTCGGCTTTATTGGGACGATCACCCTACTCTTTCTCTTTTTGATCTTCCTCCTACGCAGTCTTAGTATAGCCTTAAAAGCGCGAGATGCTTACGGCATGTTGATTGCCACGGGTGTGGTTTCAATGTTTACCTTTCATATATTGGTCAATGTCGGTATGACCTCCGGGATAATGCCGGTAACAGGAATTCCACTCCCCCTTATCAGCGCGGGCGGAAGCTCCATGTTATCAAACATGGCTGCGGTGGGATTAATGTTGAGTGTTAATCTAAGACGCCGACGGCTTATGTTCTAATCGAACCTAGAACCTCGAACTTCGAAATTGAGGTTCTATTTCTTTTGCCCTTTCATAAACTATTAAGGGAATGTACGAGCTTGATCAAGGTTCGAGGATCGAAGTTTGAGGCTCGAATCGAAGCGAACAAGTTCGCAATATTTGAAGTCTTAAAGTATAATTTCGTTTTTCGATTCGCAGAATCGAATTCGAAGATCGAATCTCGGACTTCGAACATCGAACTTCGAAATGGGGTGGGGGGATGAATCCGTTTGAACGCTGGGATGACTGGGAATGGGAACGGGCAATCCAAGAAGTGGGAAAAGAACCGGGGCGGAACAAATTGGAACCACGCCTTAATCAGCAACCCGGACGATCTCGACGTCCTGTCAAGGCAGGATGGGGGGATTTTTTTAAACATTGGAACGGAACTCAGAAGCGCACCATCTTAGCTGCGACCTTATTTTTATTGGTTTTCTTTAGTGCCAACAGTACAGACCCATTTTCAGGAACTATTCATTCAATATACCAGAGCGCTATGAACTCGGGTAATTATTACACAGCCTTAAATGGTATGGCTAAAGAAGCCTTGTCCCTGGGTGGCGTCGTTAGTAAGAATGTTCCAGTTGATGTCAGGATGAAAGGTCAGTTTTTACCCCCTATTTCCGGGAAAGTCGTCGCTGCTTTTGGAGAAGTGGGGGATGGGAGAAGCAATGCTCTGGGTTCAATTCATAACGGGATTGATGTGGAGAGTGCTTTAGGAGTACCGGTGGTTTCGCCTGCAGCAGGGGTGGTTACCGCAGTGGGGGAAGATTCCCAACTTGGGAAGATTGTAAAACTGGATTTTGGGGATGGCTGGACCACAGTGCTTGGTAATCTTGGTGATATTTCGGTTGTCAAGGGTCAGCGGATCGAGAAAGGCGGTGTTCTCGCGACAGTCGGTCTTTCCGCACCTTTAAAGAAGCCCTGGCTTCACATTGAACTGAGAAAAAATAACGTCCCGGTCAATCCTATACCTTATCTAACCCCTGCACAATTGTAAGGGCACGTGTAATCGTGGTTCGATGTTCGATGCGCGAAGTTCGAGGTACGAATTGAAGCGAACAAAGTCCTGATCGAGGCGCGAGGCTCGATGTCCGAGTTCGAATCGAAGCGAACAAAGTTCGCATTAAAGTTTAAAGCCTTAGAGTATAATTCCGTTCTTCGATTCGCAGAATCGAATTCACAGATCGAACCACGAACATGAGGAGGAGGAAAAATGGAGCTCATAAAAATTTCTGGGGTGAGTCTCCGAATTCATCCCACGTTTCTTATGGCTTTGGTCGTTTACGGAGTCCTGGGTTTAGCAGCCCAGGCTCTTCTCGTCTTTGGCTTAGTCTTCTGCCATGAATTGGCGCACTTATTAACGGCCAGAGCGTATGGATTTCGTGTAGTGGGGCTTGAGCTGTTTCCGTTTGGAGGAGCAGCCTACTGTGATGATCTCTTTGAAGGACGAAAATTTGAGGAGAGCATCATAGCGTTAGCGGGTCCGGCCTTTAACGTGGTCCTTTTATTTGGGGCTCAGGCGTTAAGGTGGCAAGGGGTGTGGACAGGGGAACTTGCGGACGATTTTGTACGTTTTAACTTTTGGCTGGCTGCCTTTAATTTGATCCCCGTTTTGCCGCTCGATGGCGGTCGGGTTATGCGGGCACTCCTGGCGAAAAGCTTTGGCTTCGTCYMGACCACGAAGTTATTGGCATGGTCCGGCAAGTGGCTTGGCGTACTCCTGGCCCTGTATGGAATACTTTTATGGAGTAAAGGAAAATTCATCGARGGGCCACTCACTTTGATCATTTTGGGGGGATTTTTTTGGCTGGCAGGCAGTAAAGAAATCTCTTCGGCTCATATTACGTTTCTCCGGCAATTGACGCGTAAGAAAGAGGACTTGTTAAAAAAGGGTCTAATGCGTAGTTTTTGGGTAACTGTTCATAAGGACACTTCCCTCGTGCGAATCGTTGAGGAGTTTACTCCCGATCGCTATGCTATGATCTCTCTGGCAAATGAAGCTTTGGGGTTGGGTAAGATCCTGACCGAAACGGAGGTAGTGGAAGGGATGTTGCGGGAGGGGATTCGTTTTCCAGTTGGTAAACTTTAGGGATATTCTGTTATATATGATATAATTGAGGTCCACAATGTAGTAGTACAAGGGGGCCTCATTGATTCCATGAATGAATTTACCGCGCCGGGGATACGCCAACAGGTCGAACGGTTTTTACCTAAAGTTCTGAAACCAAGCAGGTACTTAGGCTCAGAATGGAACGCGATTAAGAAAGACTGGGCTAAAACAGAGGTCCGGATGGCCTTTGCTTTCCCGGACGTTTACGAAGTTGGCATGTCCCATTTAGGAACAAGGATTCTTTACCACCTGATTAACTCGTTCCCGGAATTTCTCTGTGAAAGGGTTTTTGCTCCTTGGGTGGATATGGAAGAGACAATGCGKGAGAAGGGTATTCCCCTGTATGCGCTGGAATCGTTTCAACCTCTCCAGGCGTTTGATGTCGTCGGATTTACCCTTCAGTATGAACTGAGTTTTACCAATATCCTGAATATGCTTGATTTGGCGGGTATTCCACTGCGATCCGCTGAACGCGGGAGCGCTGACCCTTGGATTATTGCCGGGGGCCCTTGTGCCTTTAACCCGGAACCCCTCGTAGGGTTTATTGATTTCTTTCTCCTTGGAGAAAGTGAAGAACAGTTGCCTGAAGTGCTTCGTCTCATAGCCGGGCAGAAGCTTAAGCCGCTTCCACGGAGGGACTTTTTAGTGAGAATTGCCCAGGTGCAAGGGGTTTATGTTCCGGATTTCTACCATGTATCCTATAAACCCGACGGTCGAATTGAGGGTATTAAGTCTGAAGAGGGCGTTCCAGCCGTAGTAGGAAAGGCCATCGTTCAAGACCTGGATCAGGCGTTTTTCCCGACCAACCCGGTTGTCCCGTACCTGGAAATTGTGCATGATCGGATGATGCTTGAAGTGATGCGCGGCTGCTCACGGGGCTGCCGTTTTTGCCAAGCAGGTATGATTTATCGTCCGGTTCGGGAACGTTCTCAGGAAACTCTTCTTAAGCAAATGGAGAAGTTGGTGCGTTCCACGGGGTATGATGAGGTTGCACTCACCTCGCTTTCCAGTGGGGATTACTCCTGTATCCAGCCCGTCATTGAGAGCATCCTGGAGAAGCATGGAGAAGAAGGAGTTGGGATTTCTCTCCCCTCGCTCCGAGTCGACTCTTTTGATGTCGATTTAGCCGAGTCCGTAAAGAAGACTCGTAAATCCGGATTAACCTTTGCACCGGAGGCCGGGTCACAGCGCTTGCGTGAAGTCATCAACAAAGGGGTTACAGAGCAAAATCTCCTGGATGCTGTCGAGGCCGCCTTTAAGAAGGGATGGTCAACCATTAAGCTTTATTTTATGGTTGGGTTACCGACGGAGACGCAGGAAGACATCGACGGAATCGTTGATCTGGCTAAAAAGGTCGCCAATCTTGGAACCAAGCTTGGACGCCGCAATATCACAGTAACGATTTCAACGAGTTTTTTTGTACCMAAAGCGCACACGCCGTTTCAATGGGAACCTCAGGAAGCAAAAGCTTCGGTGGATCTTAAGCAAAGATATCTACGAGAAAAATTAAGAGACCGCAGAATTAAATATAATTATCATGATGTGAAGACGAGTTTTCTGGAAGCGGTCTTTGCCAAAGGAGATCGGCGACTTGCTCCACTTCTCGAATGGGCGGTCAAACATGGAGCTCGTTTTGATGGTTGGGGTGAGCAATTCCGGGAAGATGTGTGGATGGATGCTTTTAAAGAGTTTGGCATTGACCCCCACTTTTACGCCAACCGGGCGATGGATTATGATGACATCTTACCGTGGGAGCATTTAGAGAGTGGCGTGACGAAACAGTTCTTGGTCAGTGAACACCACCGGGCACTGCAGGGAACCAAAACAATGGATTGCCGGCATGATGAGTGTTCCGGGTGCGGAATATGCCTGGGCAGAGGGGTTCAGATGGAGTTGAAAGGGTGAGTGCCATGCGGCTAAGAATCGCCTATACCAAAGTTGAAGATGCACGGTATATCGCACACCTTGACCTAACGCGGGTGTTTGAACGTGCGGTCCGACGGGCTGGTATTGCCATGTCCTATACGGAGGGTTTTAATCCGCGTCCCAAAATCTCCTTTGGCTTCGCCCTGGCGGTTGGGACAGAAGGGGAACGGGAGTACGTGGATATCGATATCCAACGCGAACTGGATTTGGGGGAAGTGCTCGGGCGCATTCAGGAACAATTGCCACCGGGGATTCGACTGCTGCAAGGACGTGCCCTGACCCAGGGAGTTAAACCCTTAATGGCGGTCCTTAATGCGGCAAGTTACAGGATCCGGATTCTGATGGCTTTGCCGATTCTGCCGGAACGTTTACAGGAGGCGGTAAGCCTTTGGCTCGCTCGGGAGCATGTGATCTATTTACGCTACACGAAAAAAGGGCCAACTGAGAAGGATATTCGGCCATGGGTAAAGCGTATGGAAGGTGAAATCCATGGCGACGAAATCATCTTTGAGTTGGAGGTTGAGATGGGTAATGCCGGGAGTGTTCGTCCGGAGGAAGTGCTCGCCAGTCTCAGGGAGCTTGAAAATTTACCGCTGGATCTGGAGGAGCTGCATGTTAGACGGACGGGGGTGCATGTGAATTACCAGGGGGAGAATAGCTCGCCGTTTGAGCAGCTTGATGAGTAGAGGCGGCTGGGTGAGCGGTTAAGCCCGAGGTGCGATTTGCCTGTTCTTACATCCTACGCCGGTAAGGATTCTTCTTGGGCTCACGGCTTCGGCGATAGTCATCCTCAGCGCGATAGAATTCGTTAAGGGCCGTGCGCTTTCGGCGATACTCTCCACAGGAGACTATCGTCACTGGAGACTATCGTGTTCCATCGCTATTCGCTTGACGCTAAGGCTAAAACGCGTAACCTCTGGGTTGTTCTGAATGTGAACCAACGCGTTTCTTAACGCTTTATCGTCTGCGCTCATTGACGCGATTCCTCTCTCCGTACTTCACTAAGCAAATCGCACCTCTCCGCTTTGAAGCTGAGCTGCGCCGCTGGGCTTGGGATGGACGCAAGGTCAGGACGCCAAGGAATTGATTTGCTGTAGACGATAACCAGATTCTTGATTTGACTATTCCCGATAACCTCGAAGAATTAGACTATTACGCTAACGAGCTTGTAAAGAGAAAAAGAAGATCTCCTAGCTATGCTGATTCAAGTATTACTGATAATATAGTAATCAATTATATATACAAGAATGTTAAAAAGTTCGAAGTTGTTATAGGCATTTTTCCTCAAAGCGGCTATAAAAGAAAAGGGTTTGATCAGCGGTACTATCGTTCACGTATCAATGCGTACCAAATACAGGTATGTGTTAGAGCATATAAATGTATAAGCAATATAGAAAGAATATCCATAAAAGAAGGTGAGAATAGTGAACTTGAGAAATTATAGGGGACAGTTTTTGGATCATTTAGCTAATATTAGCGATGAAGAATTTGATCAGGAACTATTTGATGCAGGTATCGAAAATCAACAACAGAAACTAAATATCAACAGAGAACTTACTTTTGAGTCTATTGAGGTTGATGCTGCTGAAATGGTATGGGGAAAAGATTTTTATGGAAGCACTAAAGATGTTATTACTTTAGAGGCTTTATCTAATGGGGAGACTGCCTAATTGAATACAGACGTACCCATTAATGAAGAAGTAAGAAGTAAATTAGTATTTTCGGACTATCGGTTTGATAATATTGAATTCAGAATAAACCCCTTGTTTAATTTTGACAAACCGATTGATGTCCAGTTTACTTTGAGTGCCGAGATTAAAATCATTGACGATGTGACAAAATCGGCTGTGATTATTGTTGGCTGTAGAGTTTTTAAGAATCCTAAAGAGAATAATTATCCATTTACAATTGATACAACAATATCAGGCGATTTCCATTTTGAGGGTGACATAGGCGACGATGAATTTGTTAGATTTTGTGAAACAAGCGGAATTGCAACGTTACTTCCCTTTATAAGAACGGCAATTACTAATATAAGTACAATTGCTAACTTGCCACCTTTAGTTCTCCCGTTGCTAAATGTGAAAAATTTGCATATGAAAATTATGGACGAATAAGACAGTTATCTTAAATTCCGGGCCCTAGGTTCGGCTTTTTACATAGAGAGTTAAGAGATTTAATATTTAGAATTATGCTAAATATACGGCTCGCCTCCGCCATCTAAACTCGAATTTAGGCGGAAAATAATGACGAAAGCCTTGAGGTACATAAAGTTGTACTGCCTCAAGGCTTTTTCGTATTTCAGAAAGTATAATTTATAGAAACGATTCTCAATATAAAAGGGTTTTATTGACAAGCATAGAACTATACCAAAGATAAGAGATAAGAGATAAGAGATAAAAGGAAAAGTAAATAATTGGAGGTATTAATCCGGATGAAGCATGAAAATGCCGGATGTTTAAAAGAAATCGTCATTCAAAGCCAAAACCAATCACATAAGCTCCGTGCAGCCGTCTTTGAACAAGGCGAATTGATGGAAGTGTTCGAGGAAGAGGACGGCTCATCCCATTTGGTGGGGAATATTTATCGGGGGCGAGTGGAGAACGTTCTGCCGGGTATGCAGGCCGCATTTGTCGATATCGGGCTGGACAAGAATGCATTTCTTTATGTCGATGATGCTGTCCCGTCGCGCTTTGAGGAGGATGAAAAGGCGGATTCGGCTGCTCATGGTCGGATCGAGCACATTCTCAAGCCGCGCCAGGAACTATTGGTTCAGGTTGTTAAAGACCCGGTCGGTACAAAAGGGGCGCGGATTAGCGTCAACTTAACCCTGCCGGGGCGGTATGTCGTGCTTCTTCCGCAGGTGAGTTATAGCGGGGTTTCCCGGAAGATTTTAGATAATAACGAACGGGCGCGTTTGCGGGATCTGGCGGATCGGGCAAAACCCGAGGGGATGGGGGTTATTATCCGTACCCTCGCCGAAGGGGTTGATGGGGACGAGATCGCGGAAGATATTACGCAGCTTGTGGAGAATTGGCGGGCGTTGCAACCCAGGATTCCGCATGTTTCCGTGCCTGGTATCGTTCATAAGGATGTTGATTTGATTTCCAGGCTTGTCCGCGATTGGATTGATCAAGATGTGGAAAAAATTACAGTCGACCAGGATGAATTGGCTATCATTTTAAGAAAAGCTCTGCAAAATATTGAACACCTGGTGGCTAAACACATCCATGTTGTCACTTCAGAGGACCTCTTTGTCCGGTATGGTGTGGGTGAAGAAATTCGGAAAACCATGCGCCCTAAAGTTTGGTTAAAGAGCGGGGGCTATCTGGTGATTCAACAAACGGAAGCGCTGATCGTGATTGATGTAAATACCGGAAAATATGTAGGGCAGCGGTCACTTGAGCAAACGGTGCTTCATACGAACCTTGAGGCTGCGGGTGAGATTGCACGCCAGCTGCGTCTTCGAAACCTTGGGGGGATTATTATCATCGACTTTATAGATATGACCTCTAAAGAAGATCAGCAGCAGGTGATTAAGGTGCTGGAGACGGCCTGTGCGCGGGATAAAACGAAGTCACAGGTATTAGGGCTGACCCAACTGGGGTTGGTGGAAATGACCCGCAAGAAAGTGGGTCAGACCTTAGCGGTGCGTTATACCTCGCCATGTCTGACCTGTGATGGCAGCGGGAGGGTCTGGAATGGATAGTCTTAGGATTCCATGACCTCTGCCAAACTGATTTGCCTAATTCCTTTATGGCAACGCGCCGGTAAGTTAAGATAGTAATTTGTTGCTTCATCAAGATTTTTTTGCGCAGTTTCCGAAAGGTCAGCAACTATTTTGGCCGGCGAACCGACGACCAGTTTATAAGGGGGAATAATAGTCTTTTCTACTACTAGAGCACCGGCACCAATCAGACAGCCATCGCCTATACTTACATAATCCATAATGATCGCACCCATGCCGACCAAAACATGTTCACCGAGCTTAGGGGTATGAAGAATCGCCCCGTGACCAATGTGACTCCGTGGCCCAAGAACAGCGTCACAACCAGGATAAACATGAATAACGCAGTTTTCCTGGATATTGGAACCTGCTCCGATCGTAATTTTACCCCAGTCCCCTCTAATACGTGCGCCGGCAGCCACATAACAACCTTCACCCAAGGTAACGTCACCAATTATTGACGCTTCCGGAGCGATATAGCTTCCCTTGCCGATAGATGGTCTTTTTCCCTCAAATTCATAGATTGCCATTTTATATCCTCCTCCCAAACCCCAGTAATAACTATTCCTGTATTCCTGATTAGCTATTATTATTGATATTTATTATTCTTCATTATTCGCCAAGCTAACTCCTTAATCCTCCATGGCGGGAGTAATCTGGGTGTGGAGTGAATGGCTGACCCCGATTATCGGGGTTCGTACGCTGGCTTCGGTGATCATGCTGATTACTGGAACAGTAATTGGTGTTGTGGTATTTGCTGGGATGGTAAAACTTTTGAGAAGGGAAGAGTTTATTCAAGCAATGGGGTTGGTGAACCGAAAGATTGGAAATCGATGGATCAAAATATTGAGTAAACTGGCGTATGAAGCTAATATCGAATCTCTTGAATGAATATTAAATGAATATTAGAAGAAATACGGACAATTTTGCATAGTGACAATCGAGGAATTATCTGGTATCCTTTTAAGAAATAGTTAATATTAAACATTCGGCAATGGAGCCGTCAAGATGTCGGAGAGATATCTGGCGGTTTTTTTATTGTAAAGGGAGAGCATACTTTGAAAGCTACCGTAATGGAAAAAGTGAAACCTTCCTTAGAACGGTCCGCAATACTTTTAGCTATGACAGAGACAAGAGAGGAAGAGGCTAAGCTTAAGGAGTCCCTATATGAATCTTTTAGAATACGTTGCGGCGTGACGGAACTCGGAGGGACTCTGGCTAATCTTCAACATACTGGAAAACTAACGAATTCAGTGATGGCAACAGCGTTTAATACGGGTGTCATTTCCAAGGAAGACCGGAAGATTCACGCACTTATCCATGCAACCTTGGAAGCTAGTAACAGTATATTTATTCATACCAACAGCAATGCCAGCTTTGTTTTGAAAATAGGTTTAACGACGGATACAGAATGGATCGCGGTAGCAATTTATGGTCGTTCTTCCCTTCATCCCCTCTTGGAACATGCTCGTGTGGGGTTGGGAGTTATGCATCTTTGATTA
>JQID01000174.1 GCA_000770645.1 Desulfosporosinus sp. Tol-M | reverse complement strand
GGGAAAGACTCGAGGGGATTGTGGCTCGCGCTGCCGCCTTAAAGGAACGCCTAAGGGAGCTCAAACAAGACCTTTAAGCAATTCACTTTGAAGCGGCGAAACAGGAGGAAAACGGGGCATGTGCCATAACGATCTGGAGAAGGACTATCAAGAGAGCTTGGAATACCTTGTCAACCTGACCACGTTTGGTATAAATTTAGGGTTGGGGCGTATGCAGGAACTTTTCAAGCGCTTAGGAAACCCGGAAAAAGCCCTGCGCGTGGTCCATGTGGGGGGGACAAACGGCAAGGGGTCAACAACAGTCATGATCGCCCGTATTTTGCAGGAAGCCGGCTACAAGGTTGGGGTTTTCACCTCACCCCATTTGCATGATTGGCGCGAGCGTATGGTAATTAATGACCAGATGATTCCTAAGGAAAAAGTCATTCGGGCGCTTAGTCGTCTGCGCCCATATTCGGAAGCCATGGTCGCCGAAGGGTTTGAGCATCCGACCGAGTTTGAGGTAAGTACTGCGCTGGCTTTACTCTATTTCGCAGAGGAAAACGTCGATTTTGCTGTGCTTGAAGTTGGACTTGGTGGGGCAATCGATTCAACGAATGTGGTTTCCCCCCTGATCTCTGTGATTACGAATATTGGTATGGATCACATGGATTATTTGGGAAATGATCTGATCTCCATTGCCAAGGTCAAAGCGGGAATCATTAAACCGCACTCGATTGTCGTAACGGCGTCTGAAAATCCGGACGTGATTCACGTCTTTCGTGAACAGGCGAAAGCCGTGGGCGTTCCGCTTTGTTTGGTGGGGGAAGATGTCCGCTGGGAAAGCACATGGAGTGGAGAGCTTGAGCAGGAATTTACTCTCCGAGGATTGAACGCCACCTATTCAAATCTGCGCCTGCCCTTAATCGGATTCCACCAACTTCGCAATGCGGCAACAGCAGTAACAGTCTGTGAAATATTGCAAACTAAGTACGGAGTACATATACCCCAGGAGGCAATTTACGCCGGCTTACGCGAGATAAAGTGGCCGGGACGGCTGGAGCTGCTTTCCTTAAAGCCTAAAATCCTTTTGGATGGGGCTCATAATCTGGACGGAGCTCGGGCCCTGGTGCAAGAGATCCCGCTTTATTCACGGGATCACCTCATCCTCTGTTTAGGGATGTTGGCGGACAAAGAACGGGAAAAAGTCGTTAATATGCTTGTGCCTCTGGCGGACGAAATCATTATCACCCGTCCGAATTCACCGCGTGCGGGGGATTGGAGAGCTCTGGGGAGTTTGGCTACACAACATGGGCGGCCTGTAACCTGCATTGAAGACCCAAAAGAAGCGGTTATTTTTGCCCTCTCGCGTCTAAAAGAAAATGATATGCTCTGCGTAACCGGTTCAATCTATATGCTGGCAGATGCTCGCCTTGCTTTGATAAATGAATTGAAACATAAACTCTTTGTTAAGAAGAATCTCCTCTAACTTAACAAACTTAACAACTTAACATAGAATTAACACAAATTTCCCTGGGATTTGATATAATGCTCCTTGGAATGAAACCATACTACCCATAACGTTCGTACTTCTAGTTGGAAGTTACGAAATTCGTTAGCATGAGACTGTTTCCGTGGCTGCCTGAGAAAATTTGTAGGGTGGGGGTTATTTTCATGTTTGGTTTATCACCAAAAGAAGACCGATTTTATCTTCTTTTCACACAAAGTACCGAAATCATCACTAAATCACTCAAAAGGCTCCAAGGGATTATGCAGCAAGATTGTGTATCCGCCGAAGACACTGCTCAAATGAATCGTTTCGAACATGAAGCAGACAATGTCACCACGCAAATCTTGGAGCGGCTGAGTTCCACGTTAATTACTCCGATGGACCGGGAAGATATTTATAAACTGGCTCAAGTTCTCGATGATATTGTCGACCTCGCCGACGGGATTGTCGAACGCATGCATCTCTACCACACAGTTAAACCATCGCTGGGAACACAGGAACTTACCCATCTGGTGGGTTTGGCAGCTGAGCAAATTCAGATTGCCTTCTCTGGGTTAGGGAACATCCATTTTCAAAAAACTAAAATTTTGGCTGCAGCTGAAGAGATCTATCACCTGGAAATCGCAGGGGACAAGCTTTACCGTCAAGAAGTAGCTCGTTTGTTCGAATACGAGGAAGACCCGATTGAGATCATCAAATGGAAAGAGATTCTGGAGCAAATCGAAACCACGTTAGATCATAGTGAAGCCATTGCCGATCTTCTCAAAAGCGTGGTCTTAAAATATGACTAGTATCGGCGCGATGTTAGTAGTGGTGGTTTTTTTAGCCTTGGCATTCGACTACATCAATGGGTTTCATGATACCGCCAATGCCATTGCTATTAGTGTTTCGACAAGGGCTATAACACCGAAACGAGCTGTGATTTTGGCTGCCTTCTTAAATCTTGGGGGGGCTCTCTTTAGTACCGGGGTTGCCCAAACCATTGCGAAAGACATTATTTCACCAAAATTAGCGACTCAAGAGGTCGTGATTGCCGCCTTGCTGAGCGCGATTATCTGGAACCTTATCACCTGGTATTTTGGAATTCCAAGCAGTTCTTCGCATGCGATTATTGGCGGAATGGCCGGAGCAGCAATTTCTAAAGCAGGATTTAGTATTTTGCAGTGGTACGGTTTAGGGAAAATCCTGGCTGCCCTAATTCTTTCCCCGATAGCTGGGATAATTTTAGGTTTCATAATTATGAAGATAATGTTTTTCATTTTTGGTAGCTTTTCACCGTCCCGAGTCAATCATGGCTTTAAGAAAATGCAATTATTAGCTGTAGGAATGCTAGCCTTTACCCACGGGTCCAATGATGCCCAAAAATCAATGGGGATTATCACGATGGCCCTCATAGCCGGGGGATTGCAAGCCCAAACTGACCTTATCCCGCCATTTTGGGTAAAAACAGCTTGTGCCTTGGCGATGGCCGCGGGTACCGCTATGGGAGGGTGGAGGATCATTCGCACTATGGGGGATAAAATTTTCAAACTAGAGCCCATAAGCGGGTTTACTGCAGATTTAACAGCCTCACTTGTTATCTGGTCAGCGACCGCATTCCCAGGTCTGCATCTCCCTGTTTCCACGACCCATGTCGTTTCGGGTTCCATTATGGGGGTGGGGTCTGCCAAACGGATTTCCGCCGTGCGATGGGGGGTAGCCCAACAAATGCTCATCGCTTGGCTGGTGACGATACCCACAACAGCCCTTTTGGCAGCTCTCTTTTATACGTTGTTGATGAAAGTTCTCTAGCCTGCGTACTTGGGTCTATTTCCTTCGTATTAAGGTCTATTTCCTTCATGTCCAACATATCTTCCCGTAAAAGGGTTGTCCGAAGTGGCGTGGAAGGGAATGGGGTATGTGAGGCGTTCAGAACGCATTCGAGTTGTTGTTGTCCTGATCGTGGGGCTAATGGCTATAGGTTTTCTGACCTGGGGGGTGGGTAAGATTTATTTGGAAATCGTAGGGCAAGCTAGCGGTGAGAAGGCTGAAGCCGTGCAATATCGCAGCAGAGACGCTAATCCGCTGCCAGACATCGTTTTGACCCTTCCAGAAGTGAAATTCTGGACTTGCCAGGTCGGGGTCTTTCAAAGTGAGAGTAACGCTCAATTGAGAAAAGAGCAGCTTAGGGTGTCGAATCTTAATGCCGAAGTGATCCGCACCGATCCTTGGACAGTAGGGATTGGTTTTGGTCATTCTGCAGATGAGCTTAAGGGATTGCGACAATCCCTTGCCGATAAGGAAATTTCCACAGTTCCAAAACAAGTCCTACTTCCGGAGAGGTCATTTCGTGTCGTCGGTAATGCTTCGCAACTGACGGCGGAACTTTTAACAAACGTCAATTCCATACTCCAGGAGGGGTTGACAGCAGAAGCCCTGATTAAAGAAAAGCAGGCCTGGAACGCCTTGGCTGGGGATTATCCGCCAAAAGAATTGGAAGGACTCCATCAATTTTATTGTAAGGTTCGCGAAAAAACCACTTTTGAAGACCAAAAAACTTTAATGCTATCATTATTTATTGAATCCCAGATGGTTATAAATAGGCTTTCCGGTAAATAATTACTAATAAAGGAGATTAATCCTATAATTAGACATGAATAAATTGCGTTTTTACTTGTTAGTGATATAATTAACTATCTATACAATTATCAAGAATATCAGCTGAGAAAGGAGTGAACCAATTTGAAAACTCTAAAAATTCCGGAAGCAACTATTATTAGACTTTCAGTCTACTCGCGCTATCTGACTGAAGTCGATCGAAAAGGGATAATAACTATCTCCTCGAGAGATATTGCGGAGGGAGTCGGTGTTAGCCCGGCACAAGTGCGCAAAGATTTAGCCTACTTTGGAGAGTTTGGGACGAGGGGTGTTGGCTATAATGTCAAAGATCTTCGTCAACATATTTTGAGGATCCTCGGTTTAAGCGTTGATTGGAGTGTCTCCTTGGTTGGGGCGGGAAACTTAGGATTGGCCTTAAGTACCTATAAAGGATTCCGGAAACGGGGTTTTATCATCACCAGTATTTTTGACACGGATCCCCAAAAAGTGGGAACCATGGTCGGCGACGTGGAAATTATGCCTATCGAGCGACTGGTTGAGGTCGCCAAACAAAACCGCACACAGATTGGTATTGTAGCCGTGCCTGCGTCCGCCGCTCAAGAAGTCGTTGATCAATTGATTAAAGCTGATGTGAAAGCCATCCTGAACTTTGCGCAGGTCGTCTTGAATGTCCCTCCGGAGATTGAGCTCCGGAATGTGGATCTGGTGGTAAACCTTGAAGTGTTGACATTTAATGTCAGTGCGCAAAGGTGATAGGAAGAAGTTTCTTACGCCTTATCATCTGCGCTCATGACGCGATTCCTCTCTCCGTGCTTCCTAAGCTAAGAAACTTCCTCTAGCTTGGGTCGCCGGGGGAGTGGAACTGTGGTGGGGGGTTTTGGTGTTGAACGTGCAATTCATTTCATGCATTAATTGTTGAACATAAATATTATGTGTCGTATAATAGCAATATAAGAAGTGTGTCTAGGGTTCCGCCGAAAGGGTCTGGACCGAGCGATACAGGTTGGAAGGTGCCAACTACACCGTGTGGGAAAAAAACCCCGTGGCAAGTTCTTGGGAACTGTCACGGGGTTATTGTTTGATCTTTGTTAAGTGAAAGAGGTGGAGAAGAATGAATCAAATCCAAAGAAAGAAGAAAATTACGGTTTACGATACTACGTTGCGAGATGGAGCTCAGGGAGAAGGAATTCATTTTTCAACACAAGATAAGCTAAGTTACATAAAGCGAATTGAAGAGATGGGATGTCTTTTTGTGGAAGCGGGTTGGCCAGGTGCAAACCCGCGGGATGTGGAATTTTTCCGGCAAGTTCGCGACTTACACCCTTCCCAGGCGCGCATTGTCGCTTTTGGGAGCACATGCAAAGTTAAGGAGTCTCCGGAAAAGAGCGAAATTTTGCAAAAACTCCTAGCATCAGGAGCGGATACAATTACGATTTTCGGAAAGGCTTGGGATCTACATGTTAGAGATGTTTTACGGACGACCTTAAAGGGGAACCTGCGTATGATTCGAGAGTCGGTTTCTTTTTTGGTTAGCCAAGGACGTGAAGTATTTTTTGATGCTGAACACTTTTTCGATGGACTCAAGGAAAATCCGGACTATGCGCTAAAGTGTATTGCCGCAGCCCTTGAAGCGGGGGCGAAAATCGCTATCTTATGCGATACCAAYGGAGGAAGTTTGCCTGAAGAGATAGCACAAGGTGTAAAGGCGGTGATGGTTGAATTTGCACTCCAAGAACTAGGAATTCATGTCCATAATGATAGAGGTCTCGCCGTTGCCAATACCTTTGTGGCAGTTGAAGCTGGGGTGACCCAAATTCAGGGGACTTGGAATGGGTTTGGGGAACGATGTGGCAATGCCAATTTAAGCACTCTCATTCCATTGCTGCAGCTTAAGGGGGACTATACGGTCGTTTCAGATTCAGCCTTGTTAAAAATAACTTCCTTTTCCCGCTTCGTTGCCGAGTTATCCAACGCACCCTTCGATGAGAGGCAGCCGTATGTTGGTCGCAGTGCCTTTGCGCATAAAGCGGGCATGCATGTGGATGCGATTCTCAAAAACCAACGGACCTTTGAACACATAGATCCGGCCGGGGTAGGAAATGAACGAAGAATATTAATTTCTGATCAAGCCGGGAAGGCCAATATTCTAGATCGCTTGCGGCGTTTTGAACCGATGGTTAGTAAAGACGACCCACGAGTTGAGAAAGCCATGACCAGGATCAAGAAGTTAGAGCATAGCGGGTTTCAATTCGAAGCAGCTGAAGGGAGCCTCGATCTCTTACTATTAAGGATACTTGGGGAGTTAACCACTCCACCCTTTGAAGTTTTAGATTATCATGTCTGGAGTGACCCCTTGCGAGGAGAGCTTGATTCTGTCGCAGTAGTCAAAGTTAAAGTTGGCTTGGAAACAGTCCAAATCGCAGCTGAGGGATGTGGACCGGTGAATGCCCTGGATACGGCATTACGACAGGCTCTCATTAAGTTCTTTCCGATTTTAGAGGAAAGTGAGCTAGTGAATTATAAGGTGAGAGTTCTAGATGGTTCGCGTGGAACCGAAGCTATAGTTCGCGTCATTATTGATACGCGCCTGAAACACGAAGTTTGGGGTACGATCGGGGTATCAAATAATATATTGAAGGCCAGTGCTCAGGCATTACTTGATGCGATCAATTGGACAATTTGGAGAGGGTCGGCGAGGGGTATATGACTCGTACTATGTACAAAGGAACGATGATTTGCGGAGGGGAAGAGTATGCGACAAGAAAAGGATTTAATAGGGGTTCATGAAGTACCGGATGACGTGTATTACGGAATTCAAACAGTACGTGCTACAGAGAACTTTCCGATGACGGGGTATCACCCGCATCGGGAATTGATCAGGGCTATGGGTATGGTTAAAGGTGCGGCAGCCGAAGCCAATATGCATATTGGGGCCTTAAGTCCTGAAATTGGAAAAGCTATAGTCGAAGCGTCAAGGGAATTAATCGAGGGCTTGTTGCACGATCAATTTGTGGTCGATGTGATTCAGGGTGGAGCAGGCACGTCCGTAAATATGAATGCCAATGAGGTGATCGCTAACCGGGCGATTGAACTCCTTGGTGGGAAAAAGGGTGAGTATCATAAAGTACATCCGAATACCCATGTGAACATGGCTCAAAGCACCAATGATGTTTTCCCCACAGCAATGCGTATCGCGAGCTTAAATGTGGCTCATGACTTGCTCGAAGCTCTCGACAAGTTGCGCCAATCCTTCGAGGATAAGGCTCAAGAGTTTGATGGTGTCATTAAGATGGGGAGGACGCATTTGCAAGACGCCGTTCCTATACGGCTTGGTCAGGAGTTCGCAGCGTATGCTCTCATGCTGGGACGTGATCATAGGCGCATCAAACGGGCAATCCGAGCGCTAGAGGTTATGAATATGGGAGCAACGGCGATAGGCACTGGGCTAAATGCTGATCCCGAGTATACTAAAAATGTGGTCCTGCGCTTACGTGAGTGGACACAATTACCTATGCGAAATGCCGAAAACCTAGTGGATGGGACTCAGAATACAGATACGTTCATGGTAGTTTCCGGGTCGTTGCGAATCTTAGCAGTCAATCTTTCCAAAATAGCGAATGATCTGCGCCTGTTGGCTTCCGGTCCTCGGACCGGATTGAATGAAATTAATTTACCACCTATGCAACCAGGATCCTCCATTATGCCGGGAAAAGTCAATCCAGTGATGGCGGAAGTCGTTAATCAAGTGGCCTTTCAGGTTCAGGGAAATGATTATACGATCGCGCTGGGGTGTGGGGCTGCACAACTGGAACTTAATGCCATGGAACCGGTCATGGTCTTAAATTTGCTCCAATCTTTGGACATCCTGAGCAACGTGTTGCGTGTCTTCAGGGACCGGTGTGTCGTAGGCATCACCGCGAACGTCGGACGTTGCCGCGAAATGGTAGAAAACAGTGTCGGCATCGTGACGGCTATTAGCCCCCATGTGGGTTACGATGTGGCATCAAACGTAGCCAAAGAGGCGACCATAAGTGGCCGATCAGTCCGTGACATTTGTCTGGAAAAAGGAGTTCTGACGAAAGAAGAACTCGATCTGATCCTGAACCCATATGAGATGACCAACCCGGGTGTTGCGGGTGGTGTGCTTCTTAAATCGTCGGGAGTCAAGGGGATGCCTTGAATGCCTTGCGTAAGAAATACTGGCAGCCATAGACAATTAACTAAAGTACTTCGCCCCGGAAGAAGGGGTTTAGATTGAGTGAACCCGTTCAACTAAAGTTGAATATTGAGTCTTAGGTGGGGGAGTCTCCCGACTGGATCAAATAGTTATACAGTACTCCAATTCGAGAGTCTTGTTCGAGTTTGGAGTACTTTTTCGATGGTGAGAAGGGACCATCGCCAAGTATGGTAAGATGTCGGTTGGCGATAGACGAGGCGAGGATTGTAAACGCAAGTTTCTCAAGAATAGAAATAGAATAGTGTCAACCTTGCGTAGTAATGGCGAAAATGCTACACTTATATGTAATAACATAGGGAATTATGGGTTCAAGGCTAAATTTCTTGGGATGGAAGGGGGAAAGGCTGTGGGGCGAAATTCCTTGGGAGCAGGGAGAACGGTTTTGCTCATTTTGATCGGTGCTGCTCTTGGAACTTTGGTTGGATTTGGCTTAGAAAAATACGGCATTCTTGCTCCGTTTTTACGCCCGGCAGTCATTGATGTACCCTCTCATACTTACATAGATTTCTTTTTTCTCTCGCTTTCCTTTGGTTTTCGCTTGAGTATAACCATTGCGACGATTTTGGGAGCACTTGGGGGATATTTTTTGTCTAGGANNANGGTGTAAGATGCTTATACTTGCTTCTTCATCCCCACGGAGGGCTATGTTACTTCGCAAGGGAGGATATCCCTTTGAAACTGTTAAGGTTTCTGTTTCAGAAGAATTGCCGGAAGGAATGAGGCCGGAGACTGGGGTTAGAGAGTTAGCTGTACGCAAAGCCCAAGCGGGTTTAACTTACTGGTTAGCTCAGGGGGGAGACATTCAGGATGTTATTATGGGGGCGGACACGATGGTGGTCCTTGACGCCCGCATTTTAGGAAAACCAGAAACACAGGCGGAAGCAGAGGAAATGCTGCTAAGCTTAAGTGGTCGGACCCATGTCGTTTTAACCGGTGTGGCGTTGATTTCCGGTTCGGGAAGACTGGTTTCAGACGTGGTAGAAACAGTCGTGCGTTTTCATCAACTTGGAGTGGATGACATTAAGGCGTATGTGGCCAGTGGAGAAGCGATGGACAAGGCAGGAGCCTACGGGATTCAGGGGGATGCTGGGAAATTTGTCGAGTACGTTGAGGGGTCATTGACTAATGTCATTGGCTTACCCATGGAATATCTCTCGGAATGTCTTAGGGCGTGGGGGATTGAGCAGACGGAAGGAGTTTTTATATACCATGTTTAATTTTTTTAGCAATGACTTGGGAATAGATTTAGGAACAGCCAATACATTGGTTTATATTAAAGGAAAAGGGATAGTTGTACGGGAACCCTCCGTGGTGGCGATGGATATAACGACAAAGGCTTCTCTGGCCGTTGGTGACAAAGCCAAGGATATGATCGGTCGGACTCCAAGTAATATCATAGCGATTCGGCCCTTGAAAGATGGGGTTATTTCTGATTTTAATGTTACCCAAAAAATGCTGAAATATTTTATTGGTCGAGCACTTGGTACAGAACACCCTTTTATTCGTCCACGCGTGGTTATTTGTGTACCTTCAGGTGTTACCCAAGTTGAGGAACGGGCGGTTAAAGAGGCGGCTATGGCAGCTGGTGCGAAAGATCCGATTATTTTGGAAGAACCTATGGCAGCAGCCATAGGAGCAGGCCTTCCGGTCAGTGAACCGACTGGGAATATGATCGTAGACATTGGGGGCGGGACAACGGAAGTAGCCGTTATTTCCTTGGGTGGAATTGTAACAAGTCGTTCCATTCGAGTGGCTGGTGATGAAATGGATGATTCTATCATCGCCCAGATTAAGAGGCGATATAATTTAATGATCGGTTATCGTACGGCAGAATCACTCAAACTTGAAATCGGGTATGCGTATAAGTCTGAACCTGGAACTAATATAGTGCGCGGGCGGGATTTATTAACGGGACTTCCGAAAACCATTGAAGTCACCTCAGAAGAAATTCAAGATGCTTTGCAAGAGCCGGTCATGGCCATTGTCGATGCCGTGAAATCGTGTTTGGAAAAAACCCCGCCGGAATTGTCATCGGACATCATGGACCGCGGAATTATGATGGCAGGTGGTGGCTCTTTACTTCGTAACCTGGATCTATTGATCTCGGATGAAACGGGTATTGCAGTACACTTGGCGGAGGATCCGCTATCCTGTGTCGTTATCGGAACTGGGCATGTACTGGAACATGCAGAAATTCTTCGTAGAATAGCCGACTCGCAAAAGAGTTAACTACAGCGGGGAGGAATTAGGGTGGGGAAAAGAGTTAATGTAACGGGAATTGCGGTTCTCGTTTTCTTTCTTTTGTTAAGCGTACTTATCAGTATCCGGTTAACAGGACTGGGTAGCAATTTTCCCAACCCAGTGGGGGGATTTTTGCAGAGCGCCTTGAGCCCGTTAGAAAAAACAATTTTTCAGTTGGGGAACGGAATCCGGGATAATACGAGGGTAATTTGGGACTTCCGAAGAGTGCAGCTTCAAAATGAAGCCCTTCTCAAGAAAGTAGACCAGTTAACAGGCGATAATTTAAAACTAAAAGGACAAGTTCTGGCCGGTATGCGCTTTACGGAGCTCGAGCAGGGGCAGTTTCAAAATCCGACGCTTGAGAAGTATGAAAAGGTCGGGGCTAGTGTTATTAATCGTAATCCCACCACTTGGTATCTGACCTTGACATTGAACCGTGGAAGCAAGGATGGAATTAAGGTGAATGACCCGGTCGTCGGAGCTTTGGGACTGATAGGAAAGGTGATTTCCGTCTCGCCGACCACCGCTGAAGTCTTGTTAATCCTTGATGGAGAAGGACAGGTTAGTGCACTTGTGCGCAACGGCTCAGGCAATGGAATCTTCGGTATTGTCCAAGGGACCTATAAGCGCGGTTCCCGTTTGACTTCAGAAGGGAATATGCAAATGCTCTTTCGAAGAGAAGATAATGTCAATGTTGGAGACCTCGTGCTGACGTCAGGGATTGGAGGGGTTTACCCCAAAGATGTCCCAATCGGAGAAGTTGTGGAAATCAAGCTTGACCCTACAGGCTTGCTTAAAACTGCTTTTATTGAACCTTTGGTTAACTTTGATACTCTGGAAGAGGCTTATATTATAAAAATGGTGGGGGGAAAATAATGCGTTATGTTTTGATTGCAATAATGTTTCTCCTGAGCCTGATTTTACCGGGAACGGTCTTTCACTTCTGGTCCTGGTCAGGGATTAAGCCTGATTTACTCATGTTACTCACGATCTATATTGCCATGCACCATCGTCTCCCTTCCGGTGTGCTTTGGGGACTGGGCGCAGGTTTATTAGAGGACTTATATTTGGGGCGCTATATTGGCATGTATACGCTTACGCTTGCGGTGGTTGCTTTTTTAAGCTATTTGCTAACACCATATTTGTATTTGGATAATTTACTTCTAACTCCGTTTTTGGCTTTTTTTGTTACCGCAGAGGGGAAAATGTTGTTCGCCTTTTTGAATCTTTGTGCAGGGCTTTAATGGTCACCGAGGGAATACTAACCGTTGGTTATTCAAGG
>JQID01000013.1 GCA_000770645.1 Desulfosporosinus sp. Tol-M | reverse complement strand
ACTTACTCAACATAAAACGCGCCGGCATCCTGCAACTTTGTCATTGCACCGTTGATGAGGTACAGGTCTCCGCCAAGTTCCGCCGGGATTCTATCCAGGTTCTCAAGCTCCCGTATGTCGTTGGCGCTCATCCAGCCGTTCTGGCGGGCGGTAGCGTAACCACTCATACGGCTTACATAATCACCCCGAAGCAGTCCATCAACATTGAATTTGATAAACACATTCGGTTTCTCGCTGGATGAAAGCAGCGCCCGGCACATTGTCTGCTCCCAGCGCACCACCCAAGGATCGAGGGTGTATTTCACAAACTCCAGTGATTGCTGTTCGATATTGCTGAAGGATGATTTCTCCAGGTCGGCAAGCATATGGGGCGGCACTCTGAAAATACGGGCAATCTCATTGATCTGGAATTTCCTGGTTTCCAAAAACTGCGCCTGCTCCGGCGAGATGCCGATAGCCTGGTATTTCATGCCTTCTTCAAGGACAGCCACCCGGTGCGCATTGCTGCTGCCCTGATACGCCGAGTTCCAGGATTCTTTTACCTTCTGCGGGTCTTTGATGGTTCCGGGGTGTTCCAGCACGCCGCCTGGAGCCGCGCCGTTGGCGAAGAACTTCGCTCCATATTCCTCGGTGGCAATCGCAAGTCCCACAGCATTCTTCGCCATTGCTATTGGCGAGTAACCGACCAGGCCGTCAAAGCCAAGACCGGGGATATGCAGAACATCAGACGGGGAAAGGTAGACCTGTCCGTGTTTGCCCTGTGCGGGAGCATCCTCCGAATTTTGCTGGTACAAATAAAAAAGCCGGCCGTTTTTATCACGGTCGACTGTCATTTTGTTGGGCATCAGCGGGTAAAGGGCAATAACCTCTCCTCGTGCGTTTCGGATAATCTGCGCATATGCATTTCCCCACAATAACAGATGGCTCATCAGCGTTTCCCTAAACGCAAAGGAAGTCATCTCCGGGTTTGGCTCGTCATGGAGCAGTTTATATAGCGGATGCTTGAGGTTTTTCTCCTTGCCTCCGCTGTCATTGTATTTGTACACATGGAGCGGAAGTCCCGCCACGGTTTCAGACAGTATCCTCACGCATGAATATACCGCTGTCATCTGCATTGCTGTTGTTTCGTTTACCGGCTTCCCGGAACTGGCCGTCCCGAAAAAGAATGTGTACCAGCTGCTGTTGAGCGTATTTTGCGGCTTGTCACGGGCCTTGAATATTCCCTTTAGAATTCCCATAGACATCCTCCTCCTTAAAATGGGCATGAAAAAAGCACCTATCCTGAAATAGATGCTTTCCAATCGCGTAGCTTTGTTCTATGCAGTAATTTTATATTTGGTTTTTAAGTCGTTGTACCAGCTATATTCGATATAACCTTCTTTTTGCAGCCTTCCAACCACAATGCCAGCATCGATTTCAACCGCATCAGCAAATTGAACTATCGATGATTTAGAAAAATCTTTCTTTGCAATAAACGGCTCGAATTCCTTGCTTGGAATCAGTGTTTCTTTTGCAAATTCATCCGCAGCAGACTCATCTGCATCTGAAGTACCATTCGGCTGACCAATGTGTCCATAAATAATATGCGCAATTTCATGGAAAAGGCTAAACCAAAAGCGGTCCGAATCTTTACCTCGCACAGTCAGCCCCATGACGATTTTTCCTCCGTCATAGAATGTAGCGCCATGCAGAAATGATCCGCCAATATGCGGAAGAAAAACAATCGCTATACCGCAGTCAGCAAGTGTGCCCACTAATTCACCGCAAAACGTCTCCGGATTCTCCCGCGTCATCTTCCTGATATTCGGTATTATATTCGATAGCTTGTTTATATCTATTGGTTTCGTATSAMTNTTYKMYTGMSYCARGCTTAGCTTTCTGAGCCCATGCAAACAAAGCGTAATCAGCTTTTTCATGGTCAGCTAAGCGTCTGCAGGCTATACCAGGAATTAAAGCGCCTTGGAGCAAACCAAGCTGAACCACTTCAAAGTGTTTACGAAGATGGATTACCTTTTCTGTAGATTTGCTTGTTTCCGGAACCCATCCGTTTTTAGACATCTCTTTGTAAGGAAATTTCTTAGCTATTTCTATATCTGCGTCCATCTCGTTCTCAGCGTTGGCCTTCGCCAGCTTCTCACGATAGACGGACTCTAGCCGGCTCCAAAACTGTGCAGGAACCCCAAGCACCAGCTCAAGACGCATGGCCATATCAGGGGTTAACTGGACTTCACCATTGATAAGTCTGCTGATATGCTTTTCAGACATATCCATTCTAAGAGCAAACTCCTTCTGGCTCATTCCTCTGTCAACAAGCTGCTCCTTTATGGTCGCGCCTGGTGGTGATGCAATTATTGTACGGCTTCTCACCATCTGTGCTACCTCCTTCTTCTTGTGCCACAGATTTAATGATAGTCAATGATTTCTATGACACGGACAATTTGAACCTCAGAACCATTCATCTCAAATACGAGGCGGTAGGGCTGAATTAAGACCATGGCATATTGTTTCTTTCTATCTCCCTTTAGTATATGGCAGCCGCCGATTTTATATTGAATCAGCATTTCAACAGAATCCGCAGCCGTTATTTCATCTATTCGTTGATGTATCTTCGCCGCCATATTTTTCCCGTGTTTCTTTTCGGCCTCGTGAGCGTTTGTACACACCTTTTCGAGTCCACGGCTTTTGTACTCTATCTGCAACCCATCACCTCTCCTTGTCATTTACCTTTGAGGTAAATTTATTGTAGCACGAGCAGATGAAAAAGTCAATCTTCAAATTAACCTCAGAGGTAAATTATTAAAAGATAATGAGTCCGCGATCATCATATACCGAAGCTGAACTATCATTTCCACAGCGAATCGCCCGGTCAAGCGCCATAATTGTAGCGACTGCGCCGTCGATCTTCTCGGTGGATTTTTCTTTATCGGCCTTGATGTTTCCGGCAGGGTCAGTCCGGATGTAGATGTTATCCATCGTCCACCGTAAAACCGGGTGACCTCCGTGGGCAATTTTCTGTTCCAGTGTCAGTTTCATCAGTTCTTTGGTCGGAGGACTCATGTCTTTAAAGCCCTGGCCGAACGGTACGACCGTGAAACCGAGGTTTTCAAGGTTCTGTGTCATTTGTACAGCACCCCAGCGGTCGAAGGCAATCTCGCGAATGTTGTATTTGGTGCCGAGTTCCTCGATGAACTTTTCTATGAATCCGTAATGGACGACATTGCCTTCGGTAGTCTGCAGATACCCTTGCTTCTTCCAGACATCGTAATTCACATGGTCCCTGCGCACACGCAAATCAATGTTTTCTTCCGGTATCCAGAAATAAGGCCGTACAATATATTTTTCATCCTCATCCCCGGGCGGAAATACCAGAACGAACGCTGTAATATCTGTGGAGGAGGACAGGTCAAGGCCAGCGTAGCATACTCTTCCTCGCAAAGATTCCGGATCAACCGCAAAAGCGCAGGCATCCCATTTGTCCATCGGCATCCAGCGTACAGATTGCTTGACCCACTGGTTCAAGCGCAACTGACGGAAACTGTTCTCCTCGGCGGGATTCTGCCTCGCCGATTCAAAAGCTGCTTTAACCTTATCTATGCCAACCGTTATACCTAGGGAAGGGTTGGCCTTTTTCCACACTTTAGGGTCGGCCCAATCGTCTTCCTGCGCTGCGCCGTAAATCACCGGGTAGAAGGTAGGATCATACTTTCTGCCGTCGATAATATCCAGAGCCTTCTGATGCACCTCCCAGCATATGCTGTTCTGATTATTTCCGGCGGTTGTAATAAGAAAATACAGCGGCTGCATTCTCGCGTCACCGCTGCCTTGGAGCATGACATCGTACAGTCTTCTGTTCGGTTGGGTATGCAGTTCGTCAAAGATAACGCCGTGGGTATTGAACCCATGCTTGTTTGCCACGTCTGCCGACAGAGCCTTGTATCTGCTGCCGGTCGGAAGATAGTTCATGGTTTTCAAGCTTGCCTGAATGCTCATTTTGCTGAACAGATGAGGACAGCGTTTTACCATATCCATCGCCACATCGAACACGATCCGCGCCTGGTCTTTATCCGCAGCACAGCCATATACCTCGGCGCCGGGTTCAAAATCCGCGCACAGAAGATACAGCGCGACTGCCGCCGCAAGTTCACTCTTGCCCTGCTTTTTCGGTATCTCGATGTATGCCGTGTTGAACTGACGGTATCCGTTGGGTTTAAGGATTCCGAAAACATCCCGGATAATTTGTTCCTGCCAGTCGATAAGCTCGAAAGGCTTGCCGTCCCAGGTGCCTTTAGTATGGCAGCAGAAATTTTCTATAAAGCACACGGCATGGTCGGCGGCATCCTTGTCATAATAACTGTCTTCCGCCATAAACCGTGTGGGCTTGTATTTTTTAAGCTTTCTCAAGGATTCCGCCTCCTTCCGGGCAAAATAAAAGACACCCAAAACAGCTGCCGTACTATGAGCAAAAGAGCCGTCCGGCTCTGATGCTTATTTGTTTTACTTAGTAGTTGCTGCCGTGCAGCAGGATTTCGACCGCCAGCTGTGTGTCGGGGTCGGCGGGTTCAATGTCCCAGCCTCTGTCGTAGTTGCACACAATCCTGCCGTCACGTTTTAGCATCAGCTTGCTGACTTTGCCGCCGTCGATGCCGAACTGACTGCCTTCCTCGTACACCTTCATCCAATAATGGTAAAGGCTACTATGAACCTTCAGGTTTCCTTCTTTCCACATACCCTTGGCCTCCTTAAGTTCCCTTGTTTGCAGGTTGTGTGTATATTACCGTCAGTGTTCGGATATATCCAGTCATATTCGTGATATAAACCGGCATACACTACACAATTTTTCGAGGCGCTGCCGTGGTGGAACTGTGTGCATTATTTCTGGATTCTGCGGCAGAAATCCTCACCGTAGACCACGTTCAGACCGCAGCCGTTGTCCCATTTCACCATGACGCTCGCCGTGTCGTCTACACCTATGACAGTTCCTTCCGTGCCTACCGGCGGAGCCTGGGCGTCATCCATACGGAGAAGTTCCACCCGGCAGCCCTTCGGGAACTGCCTGCGTACCATCTCCACAATTTCTTTACTTGGAAACGGCATCTTTCACACCTCCTTTGAAAGCGGAGGAGCCGGTCAGATTCCGGAGCAGGATTTTCCGCTCCTTTTTGTAGGGTTCACCTATAAAGCCGAGGCGAAGCAGAAAACAGCGGAAGGCGTATTTCTCGTTTTCGACTTCTTTTTCGGTGGCGTTGATCCGTTTCTGTTTCTTGCTCATGGCACACAGTGCAATAATGAACCGACTGTAGGCGCTTACCTCATCCGGACAGGGTATTCTGTCAAACCAGGGGAAGGATATCGTATCCTCGTTTACTTCGATGGGTGTTGCCGGGATGCCGAGTGCTTTGCTGATGAGACTTCCTTTGGCATCAAGCAGCTTCGCAAGATTATCGACGGATACCTTGTCGAGCGGAAGGGATATCGCAAGTCCCGTGTCTTCGCCGTCTTCAAAGCACTGTTCGCCCCCAGCAGGGCTGTTTCCCACCGTGCTGTTTTCCGAGGGCTCAGGTTCGAAGCCTTGGTCGGCAAGCCGCACCAAGAGGTTATCAACATCCTCGCTGTCGGCTCTGTCATCGAAGCTGACTGCGCCGTTCCTGTCAATGGTGAAGCAGTCCACCTGATATGCTGCCGATGGCATCCCGAGGTATTTTCCCTCGGCTCCGGTAATTTCGCTGATTGCTCCTACGAGCCTTTTGCGTTCCGCGCCGGCCACGTTGAATTTTATTGTCGCCATGTGCAATTCCTCCTTCAATTTGGTAGTGTGATATTACCGTCAGTGTTCGGATATATCCAGTTATTTCTGCTATATATATCACACAATTATCCGGAGGTTTTGCCAACCTCATTACGCGCATACCACACAATGCCGGAAAGCAGGAAGTATACGCACGGGAGAGCGATTCCGTTGCCCCACATTTTGTACTCCGCTGCATCGGAATACGGGTTTTTCAGCCATGCAAATATCTGTTTCTGCGATTTCGGTTTTGAGGAGGTTCCGCAAATCAGCCTGTGGGTCTCAAACACATCCGTCCAGAATGCAATCTCCCCGTACGTTGGATCAGCTGTTTCCAGGTTCGCGCACCACCAGTCCGGGAATCCTTGAAGTCTGGCGCATTCGGTCGGAGTAAGGCGGCGGACTGCGTATTCCGGGTCGGCTTTCGCAACGGCTCCGGGTCCTTTCGCCACCAGGGTCGGTTGAAGTTCCTCCTCGACAGTAGGTTTGTACTGAGCATTTTGTCCCTGGTTGAAGGCGTCCCTGCCGATACCGTAGGCAGGTTCAGCAATAAACGTCGGATCCTTATAATCCCGTGCCAGAAGTGTGGGCGACTGCTCCACGCCGATATTGGCAAAGGAACCGGTGGTCATGGCATAAACCGCGTGGCGGTCTGCGGTGTTGAGGGTGAATGAGACGTCCTCGTTCACGCCGCCGCCCTGCGGACCGTTCCCGTCTTTTCGTCCAATCATCGAACCTTGAAGCACATAGGTTTGCTGCTTCGTCGCCGCCCTGCATAACGCACCGCTCTTATCACCAAGAAGGCGGACTTCGTCACGCTGGTTCTGCGTAAACGGGATACCCTCCACCACGGCGATTCCTCCCTGGTTGCATGTGGGGTTTCCGCCGCCCCTGTCAAGACAGCGGGAGGAGTCGGCTTTATAAAAACCGCTGTGCGGATTGTCCGATTTCATGGAATTAGAGTCCTTTGAGCAGATCCCGTAAGCCTCAACTACGCAGTTGAAGTTGTCCTTATCCGGCATCCGCTGACTGCCCCCGGCATTGTTCGCGGTGAGCGTGGGAGATACATCACCGCCATCCCATGCTTTTGGCTCAAAAAGTGTCTGGTCATTGTTACAGGACAGCGTTGCCGACTTGCTCTCCTGAATCAGGGCGCCTTTGCCGCCTCCCTCGCAGCCGCATCTTATCTTCATAAGAAGCGGTACATTATTGCCGCCTGTTCCCATACGCGAAGTCAGTGTCTGAACTTTATTATCACCAGAGATTCTGATACGGCTGTCGGTAGGATGGTTTTCCAGTGCGACTGCCGCGGGAACGACGCCGGCGCGAAGCGTTGGGGACATCTCCTCCTCGTATCCTATCGACCTGGCCTTCGCCGAATGCTCGGTGCAGAACCCGGCTGACTCCATAACGCAGGGTGGATGGTGCGCTTCCGCACGAAGCGTACTGGTAACATCGTCGGTTACATCCATACAGTCTCCGCCCTGATCATTAAGCACCACACTGCTTATTTCGCAGTTGAAGACTGCCTTGTCAGTGCCGTTTTCAGCACGGCGGGCAGCTCTTTGCCACGCACGGAAGCCCTCCGCAGAATACCCTGACAGGCCTTCGGACTCAAATAGTATTTGTCCGGCACTCCGGCCTGCAAAATCCGCGACAAGGAAGATGCGTTTTCTTCGTTGGGGGACTCCCCAAAACTGCGCATCGAGAACTCTCCACGCGATGGAAAAATCATCTCCCAGGATTTCACCTGCGGATTCCCACTTCTTATGTTCAGGAATATCGCAGGCTTCGTCTTTGATTTTGCAGATCGAGTCAAGGACTGCCTTGAAGTCTTCCCCCTTATTCGATGAGAAGGCGCCGGGGACATTCTCCCAGCAGATCCATCTCGGATATTTTCCATCGGTCGCGCACCTCATTTCTTTTACGATTCGGACGGCTTCATAAAAAAGGTTGGAGCGGCTGCCGTCCAATCCCGCTCTCTTACCGGCAACGGACATGTCCTGGCAGGGACTGCCGAAGGTGATAATGTCCACCGGCTCGATCTCGCCGCCGTTCATTTTACTGACATCACCGTAGTGCTTTATGAACGGCAGTCGTTTTGTGGTCACCCGTATGGGGAAAGGCTCGACTTCCGATGCCCAGACCGGCTGAATACCGGAAAGAAGTCCTCCCAAAGGAAAACCCCCGGAGCCATCAAACAGGCTGCCGAGGGTTAAAGGCTTATTTAGTTCCATCCGTCTGAACCTCCTCAAATCTGAGGGTCTCGCCGTTCCGGATAACCGATACGTTCTCACTCATGCCGACCTGTTCAATGTACCGTTTCACAATCACATCGCAGTACTTTTCATCGAGTTCGGCTGTAAAACAGATACGACCGGACTGCTCACAGGCGATGAGCGTTGACCCGCTCCCGCCGAAGGGGTCGAGGACGATGGAATTCGTAAGCGAGGAGTTCATTATAGGATAAGCCATGAGAGGTATCGGCTTCATCGTGGGATGGTCGCCGTTTTTCTTCGGCTTGTCAAACTCCCAGATGGTGGTTTCCTTTCTGCCGGTGTACCATTGGTGCTTGCCGCTTTTCTTCTAGCCGTACAGCACCGGCTCGTGCTGCCACTGATAAGGAGAGCGTCCGAGTACCAGAGACTGCTTCTTCCAGATACAGTAACCGGAGAGATAGAATCCCGCATCGGCAAAGGCTCGGCGGAAATTCAATCCCTCGGTGTCCGAGTGGAAAACATATATGCTGGCGTCATCCGCCATGCGGCTTTCCATGTTGATAAAGGCATCCAGGAGGAATTGATAGAACTTCTCGTTCGCCATATTGTCGTTCTTGATTTTTCCGGCGGACCCTTCGTAATTGACGTTATACGGAGGATCGGTCACTGCAAGGTTGACGCGATGGTCGCCGACGAGGATATCATAGGTCTCCTTTTTTGTGGAATCGCCGCAGATAAGCCTGTGCCGTCCGAGCGTCCATATATCTCCGGATTTTGAGAACGTCGGTTTTTGCAGTTCCGCATCGACGTCGAAATCGTCATCTTTAACCTCGGTGTCCTTACCGAACAAGTCCGTCAGCTCTTTTTCATCGAAACCTGTAAGACCTAGGTCGAAGCCGATCCCCTCCAGCTCTTCCAATTCTATTCTCAGAAGTTCCTCGTCCCATCCGGCGTCGAGCGCCATACGGTTGTCTGCGAGGATATATGCCTTCTTCTGCGCCTCGGTGAGGTGATCGACATATACACACGGCACCTCGGTGATGCCTTCCTCCATGGCCGCCATGATTCTGCCGTGTCCGGCAATAACGCCGCAGCTGCGGTCGATGAGGACGGGGTTCACAAAGCCGAATTCCCGTAAAGAAGAGCGGAGCTTTTTTATCTGCTCCGCCGAGTGTGTTCTCGCGTTATTCTGATAAGGCACCAGCTTGGCGATGGGCACGAGCTGCATCTCAGTCGTTGTCTTGCTCATGTTTTTTTACCGCCTCCCGGAGTTCCTGCCAACAGTGATTCCACTCCCATCTCTCGCAGCCTCCGAAGTGACCGTAGGTTGAGGTTGCGGAATAATCCGTGTCCTTCAGCTTGAGGAATTCGATGATGGCCGCAGGACGGAAGCTGAATGTATCAATGACAGCGTTTCTGATTGCCGTATCGGAATATTTGCCAGTACCGAAAGTGTCGACCTGAACGGCGACGGGGTCAGCCTTGCCGATGGCATAGGACACAGCCACCTGGCATTTATCCGCCAGACTGTTTTGCACAACCGACACAGCGACGCATCTCGCCATATATGCAGCCGAGCGGTCAACCTTTGTTGGGTCTTTGCCGGAGAAAGCTCCTCCGCCGTGCGCTCCCTCGCCGCCGTAGGTGTCCACGATGATTTTTCTTCCGGTCAGACCTGTGTCGGCCGAAGGACCGCCCTTTACAAATCTGCCGGAGGGATTGACGAGAATTTCCGTCTCCTCATCAAAAGGGAAGCTCTCGAACACCGGCCACAGAACATTAGAAATAATATCGCTGCGGAGTGTGTCGAGGTCTTTATCTTTGGAATGCTGAATGGAAACAACAATGGTTTTCACACGCACGGGCTTTCCATCCTCATACTGAATGGTCACCTGTGCTTTGCCATCTGAGAAAATGCCCTTGACAGTACCTTCCGAGCGAACCTTGTCAAGCCGTTTGCAAATCTGATGGGCAAGTTCCAGGGGCAGAGGAATCAGGCTCTTTGTTTCGTTGGTGGCATATCCGTAAACCGTACCCTGATCGCCGGCGCCGATGGTGGAATACCAGGAGGTATCGCCGTTTCTTGATTCAAGGGCTCTGGACACGCCGCCGTCTATGTCCTCCGATTGCTTATGTACATTTACATAAATGAGATACTTGAGCGGATTGTATCCGGCTTTCCTCAGCACCTGCCTTGTAATAAACCGGATATCCACGCGCTTTGAGCAGGTGATCTCGCCAGATACTATGATTTTATGTCCTGTCGCCATGACCTCGCAGGCTACGCGGGAGGATTTATCGAGCCGCAGGCACTCATCCAGAATGCTGTCGGCTATAAGGTCGCACAGTTTGTCCGGGTGACCTATGCATACGCTTTCGCAGGTTTTATATGATGTCATATCAAAATCCCTTTCTCTGATGAAGCAGTCGTTCCAAATCATCATTAGGGTTTGCGCCGCTGAAATCCACGGTACAGTTCTCCTTGACGATTTGCATAATGGCATCCCACTGACGGGCTGCCTGGTTCATATAGTTGATGCCGATGTTTATAAACGGAGAAGTGATGGGTTTTCCGGTCGTCGGATGCTTTGAGAGGAAACCGAGCTCATTGGTCATCTCCTCGCACTGAATCCATCGCGCCACGCACATGGCATACCGCTCTATCGTCTGGGGAGACACATAGGCGGCGCAGCCGATATTGTTGAGCCACTGCCATGTTTCTTCGTATACCGACTTCGCGCGGAGCTCCGTGCCGTCGCGCTGTTTTGCCGAGAGGATGTCTTTCGGTTTTGGCATTGCCGTGCCCTCAACATCGGGAATGTCCAGAACAGTAAGCTTCCTGCCGCCTGGATTGCCGCTTAACGCTTTTTCGGTCACAGCTTTTTTCTTTCGTCCGGCACCGGGTCTTTTTCCGCCCTGACCGCCGGTGTTATTCGATTTTGTCGGTATTTTTCTCACCACCTTCCTTTATCACCCTTTTGATTTCGCATTTTGTTCACACGTGACCCCAGGCCGTTGCCCCGGATCAAAAGTTGCAGAGATTCGAACACCCCACCGGGTGCGTTAGTCGTCATAGCTGTGCGGCTTTCGTGTTCCAAGTTCACCGTGCGCCTTCATGTGGCAGGAGCGGCAGAGGGACACGAGGTTTGAACGCTCATGCGTGCCGCCCTCCGAGAGCGGGACACGATGGTGGACTTCCTCCGCCGGATGGTAGAAGCCATGCTTCAAGCACTCCTCGCACATGGGAGACTCACGGATTTTTCTGTCCCTGATCCGTTTCCAGGCGCGCCCGTAAACATTCTTGTCGGTGGGCCGCTGATATCGGTTGTAGAAATGTTCGGCTTCCGTTTTATGTTCCGGGCAGTAAATCTCACCGTCCCCGGCAAAGTTTGGGCAGCCGTTCATCCGGCAGGGCCTTTTTGGTTTTTTTGGCACTCGTTTCACCTCCGTTTCCTTGCATGAGAAAAGCCCCCGGAAGGATGTACCTCCGAAGGCTCTCGCATTGTATTTTTTGCTGATTATACTATAACCCGAATGGCAGGTGCTTATCTCTGCTCAAAGCTGCTCATTTCGTTGCGACTTGCAGATAATGATGGGGTCATCAGGCATCACCACATGAAGTAAAGCGTTTCCATGCCAGCGGCGGACGGTGCTTTTGTCGGCGTTCAGTTCATCGCCGATCTGTTCCCAGGTGTAATTGTGTACATACCGATATCGAAGAACCATACGCTCGTCGGTGTCAGTCACTTTATCGATGACGCCTCTGATCTGTTCCTTCAGCGCAACGAACTTATCTATTTCCGCGTTGATCTTCTCATCAAGCGCCATAATGCGTTCAATGCAACGGACGAAAGGCGGGTCGGTGTTTCTTGACGCACTGACCTTTTCACCCCAGTTGGGAGCGGAAACGCTGTAGGCCATCTCACGAAGGCGCTCCATTTCCTCGATGTCTGAGTTGATTCTGTGGTCGAGCCTGTAAGCTTGGTGAAGATATTCTTTTGGTTTCATTCTCTTTCCACCTCCGATTTCAGTTTTCTGATCAACATATCACCGTCAACAGAGGTAAGTTCTCTATACCACTCGGAGCGGAAGAACCTCTCCACCTCGGCTATCGTTTCAATGGCGGGCTGGTATTTCGGCCGTTTTCCGTGCTTTTTTAATGCGTCCCTGTAATCCTTGACGGCTTTCAGGATTATAGCGGCGGCAAGATTCTCATAAGGTTCACTCAACGCCACACCTCCAGATTCGCCTTGACGGCGTCTATCAGAGACGACTGCGTTTTCTCCTTGCGTTTCAGAGCCTTCATAACGTCCTCATCAATCGTGCCTTTGGCGATAATGTGGTGAAGCACAACCGTGTTTTGCTGTCCCTGCCGCCAAAGCCGGGCGTTTGTCTGCTGATACAGCTCCAGTGACCACGTCAGTCCGAACCATATCAGTGTCGATCCTCCGGCTTGGAGATTAAGCCCGTGTCCGGCAGACGCCGGATGGATAAGTGCCACGGGAATCTTGCCACTGTTCCACCTTTCAATAGTGCCGGATGCTTTCATCTCCAAAAAGTGGATATTAAGTTTGCGCAGCCTTTCCTTGATTCGGTCAAGGTCGTGCTGATACCAGTAGGCGATGAGAACGGGTTTTCCGTTTGCGCCCTCGATCAAATCCTCCAGGGCATCCAGTTTGCGGTCATGAAGATATTGGACCTGTTTATCCTCGCCGTAGACAGCACCGTTTGCCATCTGTAGGAGTTTGCCGGAAAGGACGGCGGCGTTCAGAGCATCGATCTCCACGTTTTTCAGCTTGACCACCATATCCTCGCGGAAAGTGTCGTACACAGACCGTTCTTTTTCGGTAAGGTACGCAGGGACTTCGTTTATAACGCATTCCGGTAGTTTGAGGTAATCCGCCGACCGCATGGAGATGGTTATATCGGATATGGCATCATAAATTTTCTGTTCAGCACCATCGAGCGGCTTATATGAGAATACGACCTGTCCGTTGCGCTTATCCGGGGCGAAATAGCGGCTGCGGTAATGGGTTATATATCTGCCGAGTCTTTTGCCAAGGTCAAGAATTCGAAACTCAGCCCACAGGTCCATAAGCCCGTTGGACGAGGGTGTTCCGGTCAGACCTACAATTCTTTTCACAAAGGGTCTGACTTTCAGGAGGCTTTTGAACCGCTTCGCCTGATAGGATTTGAAAGAGGACAGCTCATCGACAATCACCATATCGTAGTCGAAAGAGATACCGCTTTTATTGACGAGCCAGTCCACATTTTCACGGTTGATGATATGAATATCGGTCTTTTTGTTCAGAGCGGAAAGCCGTTCCTGCTCCGTGCCGACAGCCACGGCATATGTCAGTCCGTTCAGATGATCCCACTTTTTGATTTCTGCAGGCCATGTATCTTTTGCCACCCTCAGAGGTGCGATGACAAGGACTTTCCGAATAAGGAAACTGTCCAGGCAGAGGTCGAAGATGGCGGTCAGCGTTATTACACTCTTGCCCAGACCCATTTCAAGCAGGACTGCCGACACCGGATGCTTAAGAATAAAATCAGTCGCGTAGGTCTGATATTCATGTGGAGTGTATTTCATCGATAATCCCTCCGATCTGCTCTGTGCGGTCAATGCAGTAAACAAAAAAGCCAAGCTCCTCAAGCTGCCTTTTTCGCCTTACCTGCAGAGGCCTGGGTTTCATTCCATCGGATTTGGTTTCAGCGAAGGCGATTTTGCCGCCGGGGAAAAGCAGTATTCGGTCGGGCACTCCATCTAAACCCGGACTGACGAACTTCAGCGCCAGACCTCCCATTTTTCTCACGGCTTTCACCAGAGCCTGTTCAACATATTTTTCTCGCATATTCGCTCCAATCCGGACAAGTGACGGACAACAGTCGAAAATTCCTATACGCGCATATATACGCTTACGCACCCAAAGCACTCTCTTTTTTCTTTTTCTATGCTCATAGGTTTAAGGTTGTCCGCTTGTCCTGTACAGTCGCTTTTCCCTTGACTGCAAGGGTTCTTACAGGGACGAGCGGCAGGACAGCTTTGAGGACAGCCTGCCGCTTGTCTGCCTTGGGTGGGGACAATCACCCGGACAAGCCTCGCTTATATCCGCGCTGTCGTCCGTAGATCGGGTAGTTTTTGCGGTCTGTTTTGTCCCAGCCTTCGATCTTCCGCATGATTGCCGCAATTGCATAGGTATCCTTGGGCTGCATGGAGGGACCTTCCTTGCCGAAGCACTCGCACCATATCTCCATGTTGCAGGTGTACTCCCGCAGCACCGTGCCGACATGCTGGTCGCCGCCGAACTCCGAACCGTTCAGGAAGTTTCGGCGCTCATAAAGGGACATGGTGTCCCAGGTCTCGGGCAGCAAGGTATCAAGGTAAGTCCGCACCAGACCTTCACGTTCATCTGACTCCATAGCGTTGGCTTGTTCAGTGATGGCAATCTGTGCGTCCTCACCGTCGAGATACAGCTTTTCGCCTTTGCGGTAGATAACAAGGGTTTCCGCCCATATCTGCTCAACCTCAGCTTTTGTTAGCTGCCACGATTTCTTTTTGCTTTCTCCGCTGATACGGACGGGCCAGAAACGGCGGTTACCCGTAATATCCCGGAGAAAACCGCTCTCGGCGTTGGTGGAGCCGACGATGATGCACTGACGGGGATGGTTTTCCACCGTCACGCCGTAGGAGGCGCGGTACTTGTCGTCCACACGGGAGATAAAGGATTTCACGGTTTCCAGGTCGGCTTTCCGCATACCGGCAAGTTCGCCGAGTTCAAGAATCCAGTATCCCTGCAGTTTTTCAGGGCCGGCTTTATCCTTCATATCTGTAAGCGTAAGACTGTCAGAGAACCAGTCCCCAGCGAGTTTGGCATAAAAAGTGCTTTTTCCGATGCCCTGGGGACCGTTCAGGATGGGAACGGAGTCGAACTTCGTACCGGGTCTGTATATGCGCGCCACAGCCGCCGTCATGGATTTCCGGCTGACCGCCCTGGTATATGAGGTGTCGTCCGCGCCGAAATAGTCGATATACAGCGTATCAACTCGCGGAATGCCGTCCCATTTGGGCAGAGACTCGAGATATGCCTTGATGGGGTGATAGGCTCTCTCGGCTGCGACCGCAAGAATGGCGTCTTTTGTTTTTGTAGGGGAGTACAATCCGTATTTATTGGAAAGGTAGACCTTCAGGGCCGCTATGTCCGAGTCGTTCCAGCCGGGCTTGATCTGCTCCCACGGAAGGCCGTCCTTTGCGTCGATGCCGTCACGATGGCAGTTGAAGGCGATATTCCGCAGTTCATAGTCATGGCGGATTATGAGGACAAGGTTGTCGAGCGTGTCCTTGATATTGCCGCCCTTGTCCAGTTCCAGGGCGTTCTGCCAGTCCTCATCGTCAAACTCGGCTGACGCCTGCTCGGTTTTTTCCAGTACAAGGAGCCGTTTGACCTTATCGTCCCGGACGGCAAACTCCGACATTTCCTTAAATGACTTCTTTTCATCATCGTCGCCGAATTTGTGGATGCGGACGAGGTCGAATGCGTTCAGCTCCTTTTCAGAGGCAGGATCGGTGGCATGGTGGGAATATGCGAATTTATCATCATAGACGACTACACCGGCGGAACTATCGGCGGGGACATAGTCATAGCGTCCTGGAACAGCGGATGGCTCATATACAGTGGACAGGAATTTATCAATAGCCGCCTGGATGGTGTATGCACGGCAAAAGGCGCCGACCACACCGCCTTTTTCAAGAGGGTTCTGCTGACGCTTTTCGCTTCTGTTTGTGACCGAACTTTCGCGGGATGAGGTGGGCAGCTGAGAGCAGTCCCGCCAATCGGCGTGAACCGACAGCACCTCATCAGGATCAAGCCATTTGCCGCTGAAACGTTTGAAGATATATTCGCCGTTTGAAGGCGTAGTCGGCCAGTACATTAGCTGATGCGGACGGTAGGAACACTCGTCAAACTGGTCGATGCCCCATTCTTCGGTAAAGTACCGTGCTACGGCAGAATACTCGTCCGGAGTGACATCCCTCGTCATCGGAACGAGCAGCCTTACCCTCGGCGCGTCCGGCACATGACCGTGGGTGGTGTAAAGGCAGGATTCGTATTTGCCGAACATTTCATATCGGTCGATGAAATCCTTGTCGGCGTGGTCACCGTCAAGGGAAAGCATAGAGCGGCAGACCACCGTTTCACGCTTGCGCCTGCCGTCCCTTAAAGTGCCGCCGACAAAGCCGCCCTTGTCTTTGACCCTGTCCCGCTCCGCTTTAGGCAGCTTTGGATATTCCTCAGCAGTCTCCGGGGTGCGGATGGTCGTTTTCAGCCTTTCGCAGAGGTCGTCAAAGGTGATTTTTTTATTCGACCATTTCTTTGCGAAGCAGCTGCCACCGTACGCGATGGGCAGTTCACGCATGACGTTCCGCCTCCTCAAAGTCATTATTGAAATAGCGGACAGGCTGCCTGCGCCGCTCTGCCTTATGCAGTTCGCGGCTCATGCCTTCGGTGATGGTGTCGCCGAGCACCCAGACTTCCTGGCATTTTCCCATGAGCACGATGTCCATAAAGAGGGCGAGTTCACGTTCCTCCGGATCTGTGTCCGACATGAATTGAGGGAAATGCAGTATGGTGCAGAGCGGTATATATCCCCGGTCTACGGCGAAGCGGCAGAACTTGCGCGCCTTTTCGCTGTTGCCGACGGGATCATTTCTGTAGGGGCAGCAGATATACACGAGCGGGAGGAAGGCGGATTTAACCGCCTTGCGCTCCTCACGCTCGATTTTGCTCATGACTTCGAAGGAAACGGGGTCATAACAGCCGGAGGCGTTGAAGCGTTCATTCCGTTCCATCAGTCACACCTCCTGTTCGATTAAAGGGAGGATGCCGTCCGCCTTCAGCGTGTGATAGATAAACAGCCGCCCGCCCTGAGTCCAATAGGTATGAACGTGGCTGTGTATCTCTCCGTCGCCGCCGGGAGAACTGAAGGTCTTGGTGCTGGTGTATCCCTTTTCGGCGTATTTCTGATACAGAAGCCAAATCTTGCCCTGCTTATACTGAACCCCCTTTTCGTTC
>JQID01000037.1 GCA_000770645.1 Desulfosporosinus sp. Tol-M | reverse complement strand
CCATAGCTGCAATCATTGAATTGACAACCGCCCACAAACACGCCATCTAATCCCTTGAGAAAAGCCCTTAAGAAAAATGACAAGTCAACCCGACCGGTACACATGACACGTATAACTCTGCTTTCAGTTGTATATTGTATTCTGGACACGCCAGCTAGGTCTGCAGCCCCGTATGCTCACGATTGGCAAAAAAAACATAATATTTTGGGTTTGAATTTAAGCTCCGCACTCATTCATCTCTCACCGCCTTATTTCGTAATCCCATCTTTCCGCCCACGGAACCTCTACAAGCCGGCAACCGCTGCATCGATTTGGCTCAAGATCTGTTCATCAGTAAAGTGTTTCAGTTGGATAGCACTGGTCGGACATACAGTGTTACAAAAACCGTCTCCCTTACAGAGAGCGGGATTAACTCTGGCCTTTCTGCCTTTCGGCGTCATAACAAATTCGATGGCGCCGTACGTACACGCCGTGATACACGCCCCACACGAAATACAGCTATTTTCCGGCACTTCGGCAACCGCACCGGAGGCAACAACTGAATCATGCGAGAGAAGCGTTAAGACCCGACCTGCGGCTCCATAAGCCTGGTTGATTGTTTCCGATATCTGCTTGGGATAGTGAGCTATGCCGCAAAGATAAATCCCATCGATCGTAAACTCAACCGGCCTTAGTTTGACATGAGCCTCTTTGAAGAAACCGTCTTGATTGGTAGTTACCTTGAATAACTTGACTGCTTCCTGACTTCCCTCTGACGGAATAACGGCGGCAGCCAAAGCAAGTGTATCCGCATCTATCTCAAGCTTCTTACCTAAAACAAAATCAGTCACGCTAATCCTTAAGACAGAGCGGCCCTCCTCATCAACAGCTGGGGCCACTTGAGGTTGATCATTCTCCTCAAAACGGATGAACCTTACGTTCTTACTGGCCGCTTCACGATAATAATCCTCTCGCAACCCATACATTCTCATATCCCTATACAGAATATAGATATCCATCTCGGGCCTTAGCTCTTTTAGTTTCAGGGCGTTCTTAATCGACTCACTGCAACATATCCGACTGCAGTAGTTCCGTTCCTCATTTCTGCAACCTACACATTGGATCATCACCAAACTCCGGGAATCGAGCAGTCTTTCATCGCCATTGGCGATTTGCTCCTCTAACTCCAGCTGAGTTGTCACCCGATCATCTTCGCCATAAAGATACTCCGTGGGTCGATATACATCAGCGCCTGTAGCGAGAATAGTCGCTCCATGTTTAATCTCGGCGATCCTGCCTGGAGCCTTAACCTTGGTCACGAAATTTCCTATATAGCCACCCGTCTCCGTGATGGCAGCCTCAGTATAGACATGGATTGACGGATGCTGATAAACCTTGCTGATAAGATCCTGCAAATGCTCTTGAACATCCAATCCTTCCAAGGTATAACGGATTCGGCGCGCCATTCCCCCCAGGTCTCTTTCCTTTTCCACAAGATAAACCTCATGCCCCTGGTTAGCCACACTGAGCGCACTGGTCATGCCGGCCAGGCCTCCGCCGACCACCAAGGCCGTCTTGTCGACGTTCAGGTTAAATTCCTGCAAAGGCTGCAAACGTACAGCCCTGGCTACTGACATCCGGATCAGATCCTGCGCCTTTTGCGTGGCCACTTCCTTTTCTTTGGCGTGGACCCAGGAGCAGTGCTCTCGAATATTGGCCATTTCCAGATAATAGTGATTAATTCCCGCCTCTCGTAAGGTGTCCCGGAACAACGGTTCAAGTGTCCTTGGAGAGCAAGCGGCGATAACCAAGCGATTAAACCCTTTTTCTATGGCAATGTCTGATATTTCTTTGGCGGAATTAGTCGCACACGAAAACAACTGCTGCTGTGCGTAGACAACATTGGGCAAGCTTAAGGAATAATCAACAGTTGCAGGTACATCTACGATTCTGGAGATATTAGCTCCGCAATGACAGACAAATACTCCGACCTTTGGCTCCTCTTGAGAGACATCCTTTTCCGGCGGATAGACTCTTTCCTTTGTCAGCCCACCCCGTCGGTAGTCAAGGAGTTCACCGCATTGAGAACCGGCCCCACTGGCAGTATAAACCGATTCGGGAATATCTGAGGGTCCCTGGAAGGCTCCGCTGACAAAAATCCCCGGCCTGCTAGCCTCATTGGAATTAGCAAGATTAGTTTTACAGAAGCCGTGTGAATCGAGCTCAATACCGAACCTATCCGCCATAGTCTGATTATCGGTAGGGGGATTTAAGCCGATGGATAAGACCACCAGATCGAATTCTTCTTCCTTCACTCCCTCGTCCGGTGTGGAATATCTGATCGTTACATTGTTGGTTTCCGGGATCTCTCTGCCGATCGAGACGTAGCTTCTGATAAACCGAACCCCGGGAAGCTGCTCTGTTCTTTGGAAGTAGCGCTCTAAATCCTTGTTATGGGAACGAATATCGTTATGGAATATGGTGCACTCTGCTTCCGCATCATGCTCTTTGGTCAGAATCACCTGTTTCTGGGCATATGAGCAGCATACGGATGAACAATAGCTGTTGCCGCCGGCCGGATTAACCTGTCTGGAACCGACACACTGAATCCAGGCTATTTTATGGGGATGCTTCAGATCCGAAGCACGCCGGAYCTCCCCTTCATAGGCCCCGGTGGGACTTAAGATCCGTTCAAAATCCAGACTGGTTACGACATTCTTGTACTTCCCGTAGCCATAGTCGTTCCGAAGTATAGGGTCAAACGGCTCAAACCCAGGAGCGAGAACTATCGCCCCGACATTTACCTCAACCTTCTCCGCTGTCTGATTTAAATCTATGGCGTCAGCCTGACAAACTGCTTGGCAAATTTTACATTTCTTTTCTTTAAGGTAAAGGCAGCTTTCATCAATATAAGAGGCCAAAGGAATGGCTTGCGTAAAGAATATATGAATGGCTTTATTCATTGATATTTCTTGATTGAATTGATCAGGGTACTGGACTGGGCAGTATTCTGTACAGACTTTGCAACCCGTACATTTGCTCTCGTCAACATATTTGGGCTTTTTCGTCAGCGTAACCTGAAAGTTTCCTGCTTCCCCTGCTACGCTTTCAACTTCTGTATACGTTAGAATCTCAATATTCGGCGACCGGTCGACCTCGACCAGTTTGGGGTTGAGTATTCAACTGGAGCAGTCATTGGTCGGAAAGGTCTTGTCCAGCTGGGCCATATGACCCCCAATACTCGGATTTTTGTCAACCAAGTAAACCTTATAACCCGCAGTAGAAAGATCAAGCGAGGCTTGAATACCGCTGATCCCTCCGCCAACAACCATTACGTCTCCGAAATTACTGTTTCCAATACTATTACAAAGTTGTTGAACTTGTTCTTTTAGCAATAGTTCTTCTTCCACTTTCTATCACCTCATCTGTCTTTAGGTGCCCGTACTGTCCGGATTCGACCGGGACAGCCGCACTTAATTTGTTGAGCAGCCAAGTCGCTCCGGGTGGGAATACACCGCCAGTCGGCCCCCGCGTGCTCGTCCAACCAAAGCAATGCCCAGATCATGAGCAAGCGAAACGGCGCTCCCGGTCGGTGAGTGCCGCGAAACAACAACAGGCRCCTGCACCTTTGCCGCCTTGAGCAACATCTCCGACGAAATGCGACCGGTGGTCAGCAGCAGTAGATCTCTGGTTGATAGCCCTCTCATTAGACATTCGCCCTGAATCTTGTCCAAGGTGTTATGTCGTCCGATATCCTCAGCCACTACTAGCAGGTTCTTGGTATCAGACAAAGCTGAGGTGTGCACACCACCACTAAGTCGATAGAGATCCATCTGTTCTTGAAGCTGCTTCATCAGTAACAGCACTTCCGTCGGGGTAACAACAAGACCCGAATCAACCTTCTGTCCCTGAGTTTTGAAAGCTGCACCGCCTCCGCATCCAGAGGTGATTCTTCGCTGCGTCGGTAATTTAAATTCGGAGTTACTCAGCCTCACATCAGCCACCGATTCCTCCTCACACACCCGCAGGATATCCACGTCACCGATGCCCGAGATGACCCCCTCTGAGTAGAGAAATCCGAGGACAAGGTAATTCAGCTTGCTTGGCGTACATAGGATGGTGACCAGTTCCTGCTGATTTATATAGATTGCGAGCTCCATCTCACTAGGCACGTGAACTGAGGTCCTGACCCATCCCTCATCCGAAAATCGATCACAGACTGCGTCCACTACCACACCTTTCATATCCGCTACGCCAACCGCTTCTTGCATACTTTGCCTCTCCGTCCTCTAAATCACTTCCTGGAGGATCTCCGTGATGTCCTTCACCTGGATCTGATCATCAAAACTCATAACTACTCGACTATCCTCAAAATTAGTAATGCAATAGGGACAGGCAGTAACCAGTACTTCAGCCCCAACCCCAATAGCTTGTTCTAATCTGAGGTTGACAAATCTGTCAGCCTTAGCAGTTTCCATCCAAATCCGACCGCCACCCATACCGCAACACATACTATTTTCCCGCACTTCAGGCAACTCAATCAGTTCCAAACCAGGTATCTTCTTTAAGACCCCGCGCGGTTCGTCAAAGATGCCATTATGGCGCCCCAGATAACATGGGTCATGATAGGTGACTTTTCCCTCATACTCCTTGCTGATCTGAAGCTTGCCTTCATTTATGAGCTGGAATAAAAACTGGGACATATGAATTATCTCAAAGTTGGCATTAAATTCCGGATACTCGTTCTTGAATGTGTGGTAGCAATGAGGGGAAGAAACCAGGACTTTCTTGACCCCGTTATCGATCCAAGTTTTGATGTTTTCTCTGGCCAACTGTTTAAATAATTCCTCATTGCCGGCCTTCCGAATGCTTTCTCCACAGCAATTTTCCTTGGGGCCCAGAATTCCATAATCCACTCCTGCTTGATTGAGGATTTTGGCTGTGGCAACAGCAACTTTCTTTAATCTTGGATCATAGCTAAGGTAGCAACCGGGGAAGTATAAATATTCCGTCCCTTCGGTGAAGGTCTTTACTGAAAGACCCTTTGCCCAATCTGCCCTCTTTGCCCGTTCATTACCGAAAGGATTGCCTTCTCCGGAAAGTCCTGCGCTTGCACCGCGCATTGGCTTGACAGCCTCAGGGAAAACACCATATCCCGTGGCAAACCTGCGTAGGGCTATCATGTTTGATATCTGCTTAACGTCCCTGGGGCATTGCTGTTGGCACTTTCCGCAGGTAGCACAACGCCAGATTTMTTCMTTTTCTATCTCAATCAAMCCGTACGTTGTCTCTCGGATTAGCTTGCGCATACTGAATTTTCTAACCCTATTCCAGGGACAAACAGTATCGCATTTTCCGCATTGATAACAGAATTTGAAGGCTTCTGCACCATTCTCAATTATTTCATCTATTACCTCTTTGAAGGGGACTACAGTTTCCACAATCCTTCATCCTCTCCTTTCACATGATATTTTAGCCCTTCTGTGTCATTCGGACAACGCTATCCACTAGATTCTGGAAGCCATATTTATCTACCAATGATTTTAATCCTATCTCCATATCGTCCAGTTTCACTTCTTCTTCGGCTTCTTCTTCCCTTTCTTCATAAGTCAGAGCTTCAGCTAAGCACCATTTAACACACAAGGGCTCTTTTTCGTCTTCACACATATCGCACTTAAGAGGGAGACCGGAATCAGGTTCTTTGAAAACGTCCCTGGACGGGCAAGCAGCCCTGCAAAAATCACACTCGGCATATTCCCTGCCGTCAATCACGTAAATATCTCTGCCCATACATTCGGCTGCGGCATACTCACCTGCGTAAACAGGAAGATAAATATCTTTGATTGGATCACGGATCAGTCTAATCCGAGACCTCGCCGGATTATTGCTGCTATATTTTGGCGCAGCGTGATAGGCGGAGCAAATTATCTCACATGCCCGGCAACCGTTGCATTTTTCAATATCAATCTTGATTACCTTGACTTTCTTCTTAACTTTGCTCATCTTTTAGAATCCCTCTCCGTTCTAAGTCTTCACTAACGTAATCCATCCCCAATTCATGTAAAGACTCTTTAGTAGGAACACCCTCACTATTCCAGCCCTTATATTTGTAATACGCGTCTAAGAGCTGAGCTTCATACTCGGGAAATCTCTTCTTCCAATGGTCTTCCGGCGGACGTTCGTCCTCTTTTGTCATACCCCTTCTTATATTAAAGGCTCTAATTAAGGTCCGGTTCCTCTTGGCTGCCAGCGATAGCCCGGCTTCATCCATATCAAGACCGCTAGCTGAAGAGATTAAATGCGGATAATTGTGGATATGATACGGAGGCTTCAGTGGAAATGATGACAAACCGGCGCATATCCCGAGCGCGTCATCAATGTAGTGCATCTTCTCCATCCAGTCAACTATATCACAGCATGCTTCAATACCTGGGTAAAATGGGTTTGAGTATTCTCCACGGAATTCCCACTTCATCAAGTAATCCTTAAACTTTGGATCAGGCACCTGGATCCAATCCGAACAAAAAGCTTCTCTCTCCTCAATCGTAGGGAAAGGCGCCTGAGGGAACTGCCCTTCGATTTGGGTAATATTTATCTTTTCGTTGGTGGAATACATCAGGAAATAAACAGGATTCATCATTCCTAGCTTGAGAGGCAGCTGCTCATGTTTCTTGATATTATTATGAGCATATGCTTCTGAACCCTTACCAATCTTCTGGGCGGCCCAATAAGTGCCATCGGCCAGAATATCTCCGATCCCTTCTCGCCGAACAATTCTGTCCAGCAACCAGTAAAATCTCCCCTCGCTATCGGAAGGCATTCCGGGAAAATCCTCGTCAGTCAAAATACCGGCTTCATAAAGCTCAAGAGCGAAAGCCATAACTTGCGGGGTTGTGAATCCGTCCACTCCATACTCCGTAGCACGTTGGGCAATTTTAAACCCAAAATCCAAGTCTGAATAGGCCGCCATGGTATAAGTCAGCTTCGAGAAGCATTTCATCATATAGGTTGAAATCCCCGGGACGGTAATTGTTGCTCCGCATTTCATCGGACAGTTATAACAACTTATTAACCGTTTCCGCACACTTAATTGAGTTTCCTTCCACTTCTCTTCGATTTCCTCGGTCCAAAAACCCTTTCTCCGCGTACGGGCATTTCCCCACACAAAATTCTCAGTGTGCCACTGTTCATCAGTGTGGTACATCTCAGCAGGTGAGCCGAGCCCTTGTAAAATGGTCATTACCCCTGGAATTGGATTGTCTTCCCGGACTTTTATATACTCCAGCACTTCGTTGCAAATTCCTATAAATTTATCCGGTTGGGCAATATTAACGTCCTTTGTTCCACGAACAGCTATCGCCTTTAACCCTTTGTCTCCCATAACAGCGCCCAGTCCTTGCCGACTGGCACTGGACCTGCCCTGTTCGATAGAAGCATAAAAAACCTTATTTTCGCCGGCCAAGCCGATAGCAGCCACATGGGCTTGCGGCACCTTCAACTCCCGACGAATCAAATCTTGCGTTTCGACAGCGCCTTTACCCTGTAAATGAGAGGCATCTCGTATTTCTACTTTGTCATTGTTTATCCACAAATAAACCAGCTTAGAGGACTTGCCGCGAATAATCACTTTGTCATAACCGGCATGCTTCAACTCTGCCGCCAAAAATCCCCCCATCATTGAATATGCCATTAACCCTGTCTGGGGAGAAATGGTAGAAATGATCGTACGATTAGCCCCGGGAGTAGGTGTTCCACCTAACAGACCAGCGCTAAATATCAGTAGATTCTCAGGATCAAAGGGTTTAACTTCCGGGGGAACCCTATCCCATAATATCTTGGCGTTAGTACCCAGCCCCCCAAGATGAAGTTCGGTTAATCTCGGGTCGGTTTCTACCCTCTCAATGTTTCCATTTGTTAAATCAATTTCTAGATTATACCCTGTCTCTGCGTATCTCATTTTTCAACCCCTCTAGGTATGTTTTTACTATGAATAATATTCTCAAAACTAAATAACAAGCCTTTTTTAGTAACTACTCACCACCCTATGTGAGTGAGATTCTAAAATAGTACAACCCAAACCTCTTGATTATGGTATTGTTAGAATTAGGGTTAAAGGACTGGAAGTCGTCTCAACCTAACAGCTGCAACGGCAATAAGCCGCCTCACAGTAACGGATACTAGAAACCGAATCCGAAAAGCTTGCATAGGAAAAGCGGCAAACAAACATGGGCACCAGGCGGCACATCAACTACCCCTGAATGAAACTGACCTACATCTACTATTTCTTCCATTCCAAACGCAAAAATTCACAATAGATGCGAGGGGAAAACACAATCACCGCGATTCAGTTGCTACGGTAGAGAACAATTTGCAACCCTACAAACAATAATAAATCAATTTTGTATTTCTTATTCCTCCTTTTAATTTTAAAATTGGCGGCTTTATCTTGTCCCGTTTCTCGTACAAGCTTTTACGCAAGTATGATACCATTTTACAGTTCTCGACAAGTTTGACCATTGATCAGTTAAAATTGACAGCTTAACTGTCTAAAACCAATAGCAAACGGTTTGAGCCAGTTAAGTTGTTTGAATAACCAGAATCAGCAAATACTACAAATAATGCAAAATTGCAGTGATATTTATTAATTACTACAAAAAATCTAGTTGCATCAGATTTCAAACTGAATCATATTTGCATCATGGTAATGCAAATATGATTCAGTTTTTTAGTATTTGCTCTTCCTATCTGATAAAGTTATATAATGCTCTAATATCGAACAAGCGACTCAGCGTCAGCCCGTCGAAAACGAGCCATTCTTCGAACTATCGTAGACTGATTAACCCCCAAGGCAGCGGCAACTTTATAAGTACTACCGTATTTCTCCATAGCCTTTTCAATAAGTTGTCGTTCTACTTCATTGATAGCTTCTTTCAAGGGCATTAAGGAATTGACTGATACTCCTCCTAATTTGCTGGTGCTTCGTTGAAAAGGCATAGGCAACTGGGATACCTGAATCAACTCTCCAGCCGAGACAACCATTAATCGCTCAACCATATTTTCCAGTTCCCTAACATTACCTGGCCAATCATACTCCAGAAAAGCCTCAATTACCTCGGGAGAGAATTCCCGCTGGAAATTGTACTTCTTACTGAATTCATCTCGGAAATGATAAAGAAGAGGAATGATATCCCCACGCCGTTGACGTAAAGGCGGGATCACAATCGGAACCACATTTAAGCGAAAGAACAAATCCTCTCTAAATTGCCCCGCCTTGATCATCTCTTCGAGATTTTGGTTCGTTGCGGCTATGATTCGAACATTAACCTGGCGTGGCTTTGTCCCTCCAACGGGAACAAGTTCCCGTTCTTGAAGAACCCTTAAAAGTTTAGGCTGAAGATTAAGGGGAAAATCACCAATTTCATCGAGCAACAGCGTCCCATTATGAGCAAGTTCAAACATGCCAATCTTGCCTTCTCGACGGGCTCCCGTGAACGCTCCCGACTCATATCCGAAAAGTTCAGATTCTAACAAATTCTCCGGAATAGCACCACAATTTATTTTTATAAAAGGACCTTTCGCGCGGTTGCTCTGAGTATGAAGGAGTTTTCCTATCCCCTCCTTGCCCACACCTGATTCTCCGAATAAAAGCACGGTAGAGTCAACCTTAGCTACCCGCCTAATTAATTCGAATACCCGTTCCATCTCGGGACCAGTGCAAATCATTTCCCCATTACCCTGACGATTCCGCAATTCTGATAACTCCTGGTGGTATTTTTCGCTTAAACATTTGGCATCAATCAGTTCCTGCCGGAGCTGATTAAGGCTAGTCATATCTCTTAGGTTTATTACCACCCTCAAAGGCTTTCCTTCTTCATCGAAAACAGGACTACCAGTGACAAGCATACTATGATTATGCTTATTTTCCATAATTGTAACGGGTTGCCCACTTTGCAAAACCATGTCAACTAACGAATGTGCATAGATAACCTCTTCAATTTCCTGAATTCCTCTTCCTATCAAATCCTGTGCATTACCAAGGCACATTCTTTCAAAGGTTTGATTAACTCTGAGGACTATGCCCGCTGAATCGGTAACAATTAAACCATCTGAGGAGGACTGGATGATTGAATCAAGTTCACTATTGAGTTCCTTAACTGTGGCTAATTCCTGTGATACCGATTCAATTTCGGATATATCTTGAAATACGCCAACAGCCCCAGTAATCCGGCCGTCCTGGATTACTGGATCCCTATTCATGATATATGTCCCCCGACCCACTCGGAACTTCTGGCTATACTCCGATTTTCCTGTTTCCAGAGTCTCCATTAAACCAAGAGGTACTAAGACGTCTAAGACATGGCGACCAACTGCTCTTTCCCGAGAAACCCTGGTAAATTGTTCGGCTGCACCATTAAATGAAGTTATCATACCGTCGCTATTGATAACTACTATACCATTGTGCGCGGAGCTTAGTACCCCTTCCAGTTCTTTTATCTGAAATTCAGCTTCATGATATAAAGCACCGGCCAGGTCTGCTCGGCTTAAAACTCCAACGATCTGCCCATCCTCTTCAATTACCACAGCCAAATCAAATTGGTAAGCCCAAGCCTCACCTAGACGCAGAGAAGGCTTCATGACCACTGGATTGCGTTCCACCGCTTCCAGACAACTCAACTCTCCAGCTGATCTATCCTTACCGATCACTCTCCCGGCAAGCGTCTCCAGTGTAACTATTCCCATGAACTTCCCCGTTTTATCGACCACAGGCCAACCGGAGGAATCAGCTTCGATAAGCCTATGCAAGGCCTCCAAACAAGAATCGGCTTCGCTCAGACAAACCGGTATCTGGGTCATGACCTCTTCTACCCAAATCACAACAGCACCCTGGTTTTCAATATTTTTTTAAATATTTTTGAAAACACAAGTCTTCCCCCTCTTTCTTTATTAGGGTTTACTTTAATTATATCCGGAGTAAGATTATCAGTCAATTAACAACAGACGCGACGGTATTTCCCGCGAGACATATTAAGTCATATCTACATTCTACGATATATATTTGGGAAGTTAGTCTTCAAAATCGTTGTCTTGACAAGCGGGGACATTACATGGCATAATGCGGTAGTTATCTGAATATTAGACTGCCCTTCTCATGGGCGGAGCACTCTTTGCCAAAGCTCAGGGGAGTATTTGAATTATACTTTCTGGATATGTCAAGAAATGGGGGTTCAGCTTGAAACTTCGTGCCTTACTTGTCGACGGCGAGTACTCCTCCCGTAAAGAACTTCGCTACTTACTCCAGCGCTTCGAGGATATTCAGGTTGTTGGCGAAGCTGCAAATGCTTTAGAAGCTCTTGAGTTAATCTCTCATCTGGAATATTCGGTGATTTTTTTGGACATAGCTATGCCAGGCTTAAACGGGATTGACTTGGCCCATCGGTTGCAGGATAAATTGGATTCACCCACAATTATCTTTATCACTGCTCACGAAGAATACGCATTTGCCTTTGCCGTAAATGCCTTAGACTATCTTCATAAACCCATCCAACCTAAGCTCCTTGAAGAAGCGCTCATGAAAGTGCGCCAAATAAAAGTCAGCATAACCGCACCAAAGAATAATCCGCTACCCCCTAAAAGTGAAGCTATTACACCTCCACCTAAGCCTTTGGAAGTTGTACCGGTTGAACAAGGGGGTAAAATATTTCTGTTACACCAAGACGAAATTGTCTTTATCTATACCGATAAAGACAAGGTCTACATTAAAACCCAAAAGGACTCTTACCTAACCCATTTTACCTTACGCGAGTTGGAATTACGTTTAAACCCTACTCTTTTTTTTCGCTCCCATCGTTGTTATTTAGTTAACATTCAACGCATGCGGGAACTTATCCCCTATTTAAATGGAACTTACTCTATAGTGGTCGATGACCATGAACGTAGCGAGATCCTGGTGAGCCGGGCTAAATCCCGGATACTCAAAGAGATGTTAGGTCTTTAGTGACGTATTTTTTTAATAACCGAGGCTGCGGCCTCGGTCCTTTTATCCAATCGTGAGACCCCCACTTCTCCAAGCGGGGGTGGTTCCCCGTACTCTGCTTCGGTGGGGGTAGACTCCGACTTCGCCGCTAAGAGTTCCTTTTGGGTCGTGCGGCTTCGGCGAAAGCCTCCACTGGAGGCTTTCGTCACCGAAGTCTCGATGTTCAACTTAGTTGAACGAGTTCACTGTACTAGTGCTCATCGAGCTACCTTCTTAAGTACTGCTAAAAAGTCAGGATACGATACCTCGGCTGCTGCCATATCTTCCACGCTGACCCCTTCCTTTGATAGCATCCCGGCGATTGCCCACGCCATAGCCAACCGATGATCTCCCAGACTGCTCACCTGCCCACCGCGTAAGGAAGGCTGGCCGTGAATCCGCAACCCATCGGGAAGTTCCTCGATCTTTGCCCCCAGGGCATTTAATCCCTCAGCCACTGTACGAATACGGTCAGTTTCCTTGACCCTCAGTTCTGCAGCATCCCGAATGACGGTTTCCCCTTCGGCAAAGCTTGCGGCCACCGCCAGAATGGGGATTTCATCAATCAGTCGTGGAATCATGTCTCCTCCGATTTCAATGCCTTGAAGCTTTGCAGAGCGAACCCGGAGTGTTGCCCTCGGCTCACCACAGATTTCCGAAGTATCAATCAACTCAATATCCGCGCCCATGGCTCTAAGAGCATCCAATATCCCGGTACGAGTCAGGTTTACACCAATATTGGGCAGAATAATCTCCCCACGTCCTGCCAAACTTCCTAAGACGAGGAAGAAAGCAGCCGACGAAATATCACCTGGTACAGAAATATCTTGACCGGTTAAGCGAGCTCCCCCGTGCACCCTGACCACAGTCTTCTCGCTTAGCACCTCAACTCCAAATCCCCGGAGCATTCGTTCGGTATGATCCCTGGAAAGAGCCGGTTCCTCAACTCTCGTTTCTCCGCTCGCTCTCAATCCCGCCAAGATAATAGCCGATTTGACTTGAGCCGAGGGTACCGAGGTTTGAATGGTTTGCCCCTGTAAGTGACCGCCACTCATGGTCAAAGGAGCTAAATTGCCTCCTAAACGACCCATAATCTGAGCTCCCATTTGTTTAAGAGGGTCGGTGATCCGCCGCATCGGACGAGAGCGAAGGGATTCATCTCCGGTCAAGGTGACGACAAATTGGCTGCCGGCCAACGCTCCAAGCATAAGCCTGAGCGTCGTCCCCGAATTACCGGCATCCAGGACATCCGTCGGCTCTGTCCAGGTTTCCATCCCTTCGCCGCGAATCCAAACCTCGGTCCCCTGTCTCTCCGATGGGACTCCCAGTTGTTTTAAACAACGAAGCGTACTTAAACAGTCCTGGCCTAATAAAAAATTTGAAACATGGGTTTCTCCATGAGCCATCCCACCCAAGAGCGCTGCCCTATGAGAAATGGATTTATCACCAGGAACTACGATTTCTCCTTCCACTCCGGAGATCGGCTTGATAAACACGCCTCGCATAAGCATTGCCTCCCTAGGTTATCGATTCAACGGATAAAACGTTTCTAACTACTTAAGTAAGACTACAGTAAGACTACTTAAGTAAGACATCCCCGAACCGCATGAGCCTTTCGAAATGCTTCGGCAATAGCCTCTCCGTCTCCCTGCTGAAGACACTCCTTTAATTCCTTTATTCTTTGTTCCCATAGGGTAAGCCCACCAAGAATCGCATCGGAATTCCTCACAATAATTTCTTTCCACATTCCGGGAGAACTATCTGCAATGCGCGTTAATTCTCGAAAACTCCGTCCGGCTAACTCTAAGGCTGCTCCCCCCCCTTGGGAAGCATCCTGCGCAGCTAAAGTTAGCGCCACCGCTAACAAATGGGGGAGATGACTAACCATTGCCACTTCAACATCGTGAACTATTGGCTCTCGAAACACGACTACTGCTCCAAACCCTTGAACAACTTCTACAAGCTTCTTAACCACTTGTTGAGGACAATCAGCCTCAGGGGTTAAAACATAGGGATAACCTCGAAAAAGATTGGGATCTGATACTCCAAAGCCTGACCGTTCCGAACCTGCCATTGGATGACCACCTACAAAATAAAAGTCCACAGAACCAATTATTAGTGCTTGTCGGCAAATTTCCGTCTTTATGCTTCCTACATCGGTTACAATTGCCCCCTTAGGAATCCTGCCGACTAATTGATCAAATCCCTTCGCCAACACCTGAAGGGGAAGAGCTAAAACAACCAAATCAACCTCCAGAAACTGTGGCATTTCAGTCCAACCCGCCTGTACCCAGCCCCGGCTCACGGCTTCATCAAGACTAGCCTTTTCCCGGTCAACCGCAAAAACCTCCCATCCGGAAAGGTGTAATGCTCCTGCCCAAGACCCGCCAATCAGTCCTAAACCAAGGATGCAAGCCTTCGGAATACGTCGGCCTGACCATCCCGGTGTCAAAATTTCTTCCAGACCTTCTATCACGAACTCACTTCCCCCAATTGACGATCGAGTGCGGTAGTGAGCCTCGCCAAATCAGCCATCATTATTTGGAATTTTTCCGGTGTTAAGGACTGTTTACCGTCTGAAACCGCCTTTTCCGGATGGGGATGAACCTCAACGATCAAGCCATCTGCTCCGGCAGCCAGAGCCGCTTTCGCCATGGGATGGATTAATTGCCATTTCCCAGTCCCGTGACTTGGGTCAACAATGATTGGCAAGTGTGAAAGGGCGTGCAGAGCAGGAACCATACTTAGATCAAGCGTATTCCGTGTATAACTTTCGAAAGTACGTATGCCCCGCTCGCAGAACATCACCTGGTAGTTTCCTCCATCCAGGATATACTCAGCTGCCATCATCCATTCTTCTAAGGTTGCTGAAGGCCCTCGTTTGAGCAGTACTGGTTTCCCACACTTGGCAACTTCCTTGAGAAGGACAAAATTTTGCATGTTCCGAGCACCGATTTGGAGAACATCCGCATAATGGGCCACCAGAGAGACATCCTGCGCATCAATAACTTCTGTGATCACCAGAAGCCCCGTTTCGTCACGTGCCTCCGCCAAATAACGTAATCCCTCTTCCTCTAATCCTTGGAAGGAATAGGGAGAAGTACGGGGTTTAAAAGCGCCCCCACGCAAAAAGGTCGCACCGGACTCGCGCACAGCATACGCAGTTTCCATGATCTGTGCTTTACTTTCGACAGCACAAGGACCTGCCATCACATGAATTCTACTGCCCCCAATTTCTTGCCCCCCAACCCGAATTATGCTATCCGCAGCATGAAACTCCCGGCTGACCAACTTATACGATGCCAAAATAGGCACGACTTTTTCTACCCAAGGCAACGCTTCTAAATCGAGAGCTTTCATTCGTGAGCGATCCCCAATAGCCCCCATTATTGTTTTCTCCACTCCTTGGGAAAAATGCACTTTGAATCCCTCCTCAGTTAACCGTGTGGAAGTCTCTTCAATCTGTTCTACTGTCGTACCCATCTTCAAAATAATAATCATTTTTTCCTGCCCCCTTCTACCATACTACATTATCAATATCCATGCTTAGCTGCTCATACTTCGTGGGCATGGTAAAGATCTTAACTCTATCCATGGGAAATAAGTAAAGGGGTACCTGAAAACTTAAACTTTCTGATACACCCAAAAAGGCACCCTGAATAGAGGTGCCTTGACTCTTAATCGCCCCCATCCTACAATCCTACTGATCTTTTACGAGTCCTTCGCAAAGCTCCAAAAGGAACCCCACGGTCACCATCCTACGTATAGCTTTGCCATACAAAGCTATCTTCCAAACTGCTAATACTGAACTTGGAATTATTGATTTCAGACTATATTATCACAGAATAGGCTATTTTCACAACCCCTATAACCTAAATAACCTAAATAACCCATAAAACTACCTCCTTATCCGTCCTGCAAAAACAGGGAATTTGCATAGTTCTTCATCTGCATTCATTGAATTTGACTTCTATTTCCTTCCGCCTGTTTACTAAAAAATACACTTAAACCCTGATAAATGGCAATAGCCAACTTCTCCTGATATTCCGGTGTTGTCAGTAACTGTTCTTCTTCAATGTTTGATAGGAAGCCCAGTTCAACGGTTACAGCCGCTTGGTGCGCCTTTTTCAGAACATATATATCTTGATTTCCTTTAATAACTCTTTTGCCATTTGTCATATTATTCAGCTCCTGCTGAATCGATTGAGCCAATAACTTTCCTTCCGGCGAATCCGCATGATAAAACGTCTGTGCACCCGTCATTTTTGCGTCAGAAAAGCTGTTGGCGTGGATACTGATATAAACTTCTGCCTGGGCGTCCATAGCAAGTTGGATACGTCCAGCCAAATCCTCTCGTTTCCGCTTTAAAAGTCCCTGTGACGTTCCTAAGTCGCTGTCATCCCCGCGGACCATAATTGTTTTAGCCCCGCTTTGCTGAACCAGGGCTTGCAGGCGTCTGGATACGGCCAAGGTCACATCTTTCTCTAATACCTTGCCTTTACCCACAGCACCTGGATCTACGCCCCCGTGACCGGCATCGATTACGACGACTCTATTGCCCAATGTCCAACTCCATATTTTTTTATCCGGTCTACTGAATCCCCATCCAAGGGAAAACATCAAAATAAGTACAAGCGTGACTCCTAAAATAACTTCCTTATTTCTTTTCCTACTTACAACCCAAATAACTTTCATTTTCATCCTCCCCCCAGTCTATTCCGTCTTACCTTATGGGGGAGACAATCGGAATATGCATTTGAATTGTCCATTTTCAATCCTTCGCGATACGCTGGTCCGGTAGCAGGCTATGTTTTTCGCCGAAGATTTTATCAATACTGCTGCATACTTTGATAGAAGGCGCCCAGCTTACCCTTATAGTTTTCATTCCACGGCTTATTTTTTCCGCAATAGTGAATAATCACTGTGTTTCGACAAATCCAATCTAAATCTATTTTACATTCTCTGTTTTTAGGGTGGAGGTTATAGATTAAATAATAACGTTCACTAAGATTATAGACCTTAGGATCAACGATAATTGTTCGGCCACCGTACAAGCCATTAATAACATCTTGGTCTGGGAAAATTAAACGATTCTTATACTCTTGGATATAGTCAAATACCTCGTCAATATTTTGCTGCTCCCGTAGCAGGGACAAATTCAGCATCATGACGCCTGAGTTCACATATGTGCTGTTCTTAGGCATTTTCAAACGAACCTTATTGAACTTACCGAGAGGTTCATAAACATCAGTTGCGGCGGCAAATAGATTTCCTTGAAAATCAATATTATATAATGTATTAAGAGAATTGATAACCACTAAATCGGGATCAAGATATAGTATGCGCTCCAGTTCCTTGGGTAGAAACTGAGCGGCAAAGATGCGATAGTACATTTCTTTAGGGTAGCGCCTGGTAATCGGCGCATTACTGAACAGATCATCCGGAATTTTAATTCCGACAATTGTACAGTTGAAGGTATCTACATGTTGGTTGATAAACGTAAAATCCCGCTCAGTCATAGAGGTATGGGCAATATAAACGATGAAGTGTATTCCTGGATTCGACTGTGTTAAGGATGTAATCATAACAACCAACTGTTTTAAGTAGTTAGAATTTAAGGTCACGAGAATATTCATCTACTACCCTCCTCATAGTGTCAAGGAATCTCCATAAATTCTCCTCCTATATAATAATCTCCATTTTAATACGGTAATTATGCAGTCTCAGAAAATAGTTGTGCTTTACACTATCGACCCGCACTCGGGACTTTCACCCGTTAGACTGCGCCCATGCCGGGCGCACCATTAAGAAATCCCCCAACCGTGCATGGTTGAGGGATTTTTATTTTCTTTATAATTAACGTTTGGAGAATTGGGGAGCCTTACGAGCTTTCTTCAGGCCGTATTTACGACGTTCCTTCATACGCGGGTCACGCGTAAGGAAACCGGCTCTCTTAAGACTTGGACGGAGACTGGCATCCGCCTTCAGCAAAGCACGGGCAATGCCTAAGCGTATCGCACCGGCTTGACCTGTGGTGCCACCCCCGTGGGCGAGAGCGATAACATCATATTTAGTAAGTGTATCTGTAATGTTGAATGGTTGTTGAACAATCATTTCCAGAGTTTTCTTACCAAAATACTCCGCTAATTCACGATTATTGATAACGAACTTTCCTTCACCAGGAATAAGGCGAACGCGAGCGATAGCATTTTTACGTCGTCCCGTACCAGCATATTGTAACTTAGTTGCCATGTTTTACTTCCTCCTTCCTAAATCTATTGAATTGTCCAGATTTCAGGTTGTTGAGCTTGATGGGGGTGTGATTCTCCCTTATACACGTTTAACTTTGTGTACATCTGGGCGCCCAACTTGTTATGAGGAAGCATACCCTTCACAGCATGTTCCATAGCTCGTTCTGGCATGATTTGCATCAATTTTTTGTAAGAGATTTCTTTTAACCCACCAGGAAACCCAGAGTGGCGACGATAAACTTTGTTGTTAAGTTTGTTGCCGGTTAACACTAATTTTTCAGCATTGATAATTATGACATGATCCCCTGTATCAACATTAGGGGTGAATGTCGCTTTATGTTTACCTCTTAGGAGACGTGCTGCTTCAGTAGCAATACGACCCAGGGGGATTCCCGCAGCGTCAATGACAAACCATTTGCGCTCCTGGTCTTGTGCTTTTGCAAAAAACGTGGTCATAACTTTCCCTCCAAATTAGCAGTTTTATGTTACTCAACACTCGCATGGGGCTCAATCATGCCAGCGGTATGCCAAAGACATGGGGCTCAATCATTGCCAAGGCACAAAAACTCGTAGCAATATTATATTAATTTAATAGCTTTATGTCAAACAATTATTTCAGACAAAACATACCTCCATAAACCTCGCTCGAAATATTTATAAATAGAGACGAACACCGCTTAAACTTCTTTATGCCCTAGCAATAGCCTGCTTCTTAACAAGAACCACTCCTCGGACTTAGGAATTAGGACTTAGGACTTTGGAATTAGGACTTAGGAATTCGAACCTCGAAACGACCTCGAAGTTCGAACCCCCGACCTCGAAGTTCGAGCTTCGCACCTCGAACCTCGATCTAAAGGTCCTTAAAAACTTCAAAAGGGCTTTCTTCCGTATAATTCACGTGAGCCAGCGTTAAGCCATGCGCCGGTGCTATCATTCTGGCCCGTTTCCGTTCTTGACTGGCAATAATCTCTGGGATTTCTTGAGGGAGAATCCGACCTTTCCCCACGTCCATCAGTGTTCCAACAATAATTCGAACCATGTGATATAGAAATCCTTCCCCCACGCAGGATACTATGATTAATTTCTGATTTTTTTTGACAAGACAACGATAAATCGTCCGTTCAAACGACTTACTATCCCCACCGGCTGCTGCAAAGGTTTTAAAATTATGCCGTCCCTCCAAAAAATTTGCCGCCACCTGCATCTCCGCTACATTTAAGGGAATAGGCATATGGGACGCATAAAGGCGCGTAAATATATTTGGGATGGGATTGTTGTCTATCTGATAATCATAGCGTTTCCACTTTGCTGACAACCGGGCATCAAAGTCATCCGGAACGTCTTTTGCTTGAAGTATTCGTATATCCCTGGGCAACATACTGTTAAAAGCCTTAGGGATTTTTTCTTCCGGAATTCTTGCCGAAGTCATGAAATTTACAACTTGACCGGAGGCGTGTACACCGGTATCCGTTCGGCCCGCCGTAGCTAGAGTTACCTCTTCCTCGACTAATCTTGCCCACACTGTTTCCAAAGTACCCTGGATGGTAGGACCATGAGTTTCATGCTGTCGCTGGAACCCATGATAGTTTGTTCCGTCATATGCTAATTTTAGCCGAATATTCCGCATGAATACGAGCCTCCACTACGTATGGATTTTTCACTTCTCTAATCAGCAAAGGCCTGGCATGCTTAACAACGTTAAGCAACCCGGCCTTTAACAACTCGCATTATACGAGTTCAACAATTACCATTGTCGCAGCATCGCCCCGACGTAAGCCGAGTTTCATAATCCTGGTATAACCTCCCTGACGGTCAGCATATTTCGGCGCAATGGTTTCAAATAATTTTGTTACAACATCTTCGTCCATGAGATAAGCCATCGTTAAACGACGTGAAGCCAAATCACCTTGCTTGCCAAGTGAAATCATCTTTTCAGCAATGGTCTTCAATTCTTTGGCACGTGCTTCAGTTGTTTGAATACGCCCATGTCTTAACAAGGAAGTGACAATGTTACGCAACATTGCCCCGCGATGACCCGTGTTTTTTCCCAACTTGCGGTAAGCCAATTACATTCCCTCCTTTTGCCCGAATTAGTCCTCAGCCGGGCGAAACGATAAACCTAAGTTCTTAAGTTTAAATTCCACTTCTTCTAAAGACTTACGACCAAGGTTACGCACTTTAATCATGTCTTCTTCCGTTTTTAGGGTCAACTCTTCAACTGAGTTGATCCCTGCCCGTTTCAGGCAGTTGTAAGAACGAACGGACAGATCTAATTCCTCAATCGTCATATCGAGGATTTTATCTTTGGCTTCCTCTTCCTTTTCCACCATAATCTCAATATTAGTTAGTTTATCTGTGAGTCCCATAAAAAGGCGCAGATGATCACTCATAATTTTGGCTGCCGAACTGGTAGCCTCTTCTGGAGAGATACTGCCATTAGACCATGCTTCAAGGGTTAACTTGTCATAGTCCGTGATTTGACCAACCCGGGTATCCTCTACCGTATAGTTAACCTTATAAATTGGAGCAAAAATAGAGTCTATGGGGATAACTCCGATAACATCGTCGGGCTTCTTGTTTTTATCCGCAGGAACGTAGCCCCGGCCACGCTCTACTGTCATTTCCATGAATAACCGGCCATCATGATCTAATGTGGCAATCCTCAGGTCCGAATTCAGAACCTCAATGTCAGGATCGCTTATGATATCTCCTGCTGTAACAATCCCTTCGCCTTGATATTCTATACGAATAATCCGAGGTTCATCCGTATAGCCTTTCAGGGCAAGGGACTTCAGATTCAGAATAATATCAGTAACGTCTTCCAAAACACCCGGAATCGTGGAAAACTCGTGGAGTACCCCTTCAATTTTGACAGATGTCACCGCCGATCCAGGAAGAGAGGATAGCAGGATACGCCTTAGAGAATTCCCTAAAGTTATCCCATAACCCCTTTCCAGAGGCTCAACGACGAATTTTGCATAGGTGTCGTCATCAGAACGCTCGATACACTCGATCCTGGGCTTCTCGATTTCTAACATCAGAATGCACCTTCTTTCTCGAGAACTTGATATACAAACCATCCGACCCAGATGGGTAGAACGTCAACATTAACGGGAGTACTTCTCCACGATGAGGTGTTCTTGGATGGGGATTTGAATATCTTCCCGAGTAGGTAGGGCAACTACTGTTCCTGCAGCAGTATTGGCATCCAAACTTAACCATCCGGGAACTGTTCGAGAACCTAGGTTTTCCAGAAGTTGTTTCACACGTGGAGAGCTCTTGCTGCCTTCTTTAACCGCTACGGTTTCTCCCACACGTACAGAATAAGAGGCAATATTAACCTTCTTCCCATTAATGGTAAAGTGCCCGTGATTCACGAGTTGACGCGCTTCAGGACGAGATGATGCAAACCCCAGATGGAAAACGACATTATCGAGTCGCCGTTCCAACAGGATGAGTAGGTTCTCTCCGGCCATACCCTTTTTACGTGCAGCTTGATCGAAATAGCTGCGGAATTGATTTTCCATAACGCCGTACATACGACGTGCTTTTTGTTTTTCTCGTAATTGAAGACCATATTCGGTGGGCTTCTTCGCACGAGCTTGACCGTGTTGTCCGGGGAGTTGTGGGCGACGATCAACCGCGCACTTTCCGGTATAACAACGTTCCCCTTTGAGAAATAGCTTTAATCCTTCACGACGACATAAGCGACAAACTGGTCCAGTATATCTGGCCAAGATTACACACCTCCTATACCCTTCTGCGTTTCGGTGGCCGACAGCCATTGTGTGGAATCGGAGTCACGTCTTTAATTAAGTTTACTTCCAAACCTGCTGCTTGTAGGGCACGAATTGCAGCTTCACGTCCAGCCCCTGGTCCTTTCACGAAACATTCAACATCTTTTAAGCCATGTTCCATCGCAACTTTAGCACATGTTTCTGCAGCCATTTGCGCTGCAAAAGGAGTGCTCTTACGAGAACCTCTAAAGCCAAGAGAACCTGCACTTGACCAAGAAAGTGCGTTCCCTCTGGTATCCGTAATGGTCACCATTGTATTGTTAAACGAGGATTTGATGTGGGCAATTCCACTTTCAATATTCTTACGTTCCCGGCGTTTTGTCCGGACAACTTTACGCGCCATCTCGGTTATCCCCCCTTTTTACTTTTTACGTTTTGCTCCAACAGTCCTGGCCGGACCCTTACGAGTACGGGCATTGGTTTTCGTGCGCTGACCTCGAACGGGAAGTCCCCGACGATGGCGCAGTCCACGATAAGAGCCAATTTCTATAAGACGCTTGATATTGAGGGAAACTTCACGACGCAGGTCGCCTTCAATTTTAAACTCTTTATCAATAACTTCTCGGAGCTTGCTGACTTCGTCTTCTGACAAGTCACGCACTCTGACATCCGGGCTTACGCCCGATTTAGCGAGAATCTTATGTGAAGTAGGCAGCCCAATCCCAAAAATATAGGTTAAGGCAACCTCTAAACGTTTCTCGCGTGGTAAGTCAACTCCAGCGATACGTGCCATCTACAATTTACACCCCCAACTAATTCAGTTCTGTATCAATAATAAAATCGGTGCATTGAAGGATACCGTCCAATCAGCCGCGCACCCGTAACTTCTAGCCTTGTCTTTGCTTGTGCTTCGGATTTTCACAAATGACCATGACTTTACCATGGCGAAGAATAATTTTGCATTTTTCACAGATCCTTTTGACAGAAGGCTTTACTTTCACCGTAATCCCTCCCTTTGATGCTTACTTAAACCTGTATGTGATTCGTCCTCGGGACAGGTCATAGGGGGAAAGCTCCACTGTGACTCGATCTCCCGGAAGAATCCGGATAAAATTCATGCGAATCTTTCCGGAGACATGCGCCAAAACCTTGTGTCCATTCGCTAACTCCACCTGGAACATGGCATTGGGCAGTGGCTCCAAGACCTTACCTTCAACTTCAATAACGTCTTCTTTTGACATGATTATTCACCCCTCCTCTGACAATCGCCACGCTGGAGTACCTAACAACGAGTTAGAATTTCCGGGCCATTTTCCGTAATCGCAACTGTGTGTTCGAAATGGGCCGATGACCGGCTGTCTTTCGTAACCACAGTCCAGTGATCCTTTAGCGTCCGCACTTCATACGTACCCATGTTTACCATGGGTTCAATAGCCAAGGCCATACCTACCTCGAGTCGTGGTCCCCGACCGGGCTTGCCAAAATTAGGGATCTGGGGGTCCTCATGCATGGCTCTTCCAATCCCATGTCCAACATAATCCCGCACCACAGAAAATCCGTTAGCTTCCACGTGCGTTTGGACCGCATAAGAGACGTCGTAAAGGCGATTACCAAACTTCGCCTGGGCAATACCCAACAATAGGGACTCTTCGGTCACTTTTAAGAGTTTCTGAAGATCTTCATCAACTTCTCCAATTGGTAAAGTTACAGCCGCATCTCCAAAATACCCGTCTATGAGCGCCCC
>JQID01000136.1:477-5999 GCA_000770645.1 Desulfosporosinus sp. Tol-M | reverse complement strand
ATCTTAGGGTCTATCAACTCCAAGGTATTCCTTAAGCGCAGCCTGGGTAATCTGAGAAAAATTCACTCCCTGCTTTTCTGCCAAATCCTTTAACCATGCCGGTAAAGTTATATTTGTCTTTACAGATCTGTTATCCATTTCATTCTTTACAACTTCCGGAAACACTGTGATAGGCACGATTATAGAACCGGTTGGAATATCGTTAAATGGTGGCTGAGCGGGAACTGGGATTATATTATTATCTTTTTCCATTCCCCACAGATGTAGTCCTAAAGCTTCAGTTGCCATACCCCGAGCATGTAAAAAGTTATCCCCTATTGAAATACATCCTGGTAAGTCAGGAAAATATACACCAAATGCTCCATCCACTGACGGTTCAAATACTGCAAAATAAGTTATTTTACGCAAGTTAATCCCTCCTATATTATTTTATATTTATTAGTAAGGATACAGTGCTTATTTCACCCCTGCCTGCTTCCATATGCTGTTGAGTGTACCAGGTGGAAGATCACCTTTGTGGTTCGGTAAGGTTACTTTACCCGAACTATTCCGCCTCCTGGAGCCGCTCCACAATACTTTGCTTATCAGTCAATGTATACAATACCAAAGGAATAATCGCTCCAAGCACAACCAGGAAAGGCAGTACAATTAATAGCGGCCACAGGATAAATTGGTAACTGAAAAACCACAGCATTCCGCAGAAGGGTTTAACAATCAATAGTGAAAATATCGTGCCGAAAGCGAGTGAAAGCACACAAGTTCCAAAGGAATAATAGAAGCCTTCATACGTCAGCATACTGCGCAGTTGCTTCCGGGTCATGCCAATGCTTTGCATCATGGCGAATTCCTTGCGTCGTGTCATGATACTCGTGAGGTTAGCATTGATGAAATTTAGTACACCAATCAGCCCAATGATAAAGCTCAGTGCGCCGCCAATTGAAACAACAGTGTTACGCATACCGGAAAACTCATTGAGAGCGGTAAACTTCGAAGTGTAATTCATCACAGGTTCCACCTTGTCGGTGTAGCTTTGTAAAAAGCTTTCCATCTCAGCTTCCTGATCTTTCGAAACATTAAAGGCATAGCTCATAACCGCCGGCTGTTCGACAAATGTTTTGTATACTTCCGCCGGGAGATAGAAGTTATAGTCCCATCCCGTGCGGTCGGAATTGGCATGAGTTTTTATTGCCACATGACCAAGCACTGTAAAATCTTTCGCAGTATACTCCCTATCGGCAAAAGTTTGCGACGTTCCCTTGTAGTTATGAAGGGTGAGCGTTTCACCCACTGCAAAATGAGCGCTGTCCATTTGCGGGACACCGTTGTCATCCAATTTAACTCCCTCCAGAATGTACTTGCCGGTAGCCAGCTTTTCAAAATCAAGCTCGCCATCAATAAGTTCCAGCCGTTGGATCGGTAAATTTTCAAGACCATAAACAGCAGCCATAAAGTCGCCATTACTGTTGATGTTATAACCCTGTGTTGTGTTCTTTTCGTCCTCTACCGCAAACATTTCCGCGCGGCCACCGTACAAACGCCCGCCCTCCTCAAAGCCGGGCTGAGCTTCCACTGCCTGAATGAAGCTTTCGCTGGTTTGATTTTCTGGACCGCGGAATTCATTTTGAAAGTAGTCGGCATGGGCAATCAAGAAATCGGTATCCACAAATTTGGAGAGGAACTTATCCATGTCAATGCTCTGAGACAGCGTGAACACCGTGTTCAGAAGCACAAGGCTTAGAGACAAGCTGATAAGCACCAGAATGGTACGTTTTTTGTTTCTTCCCRAATTCGCTAGTGCCAGACGAGGCATTTTCGCACTATGAGTGGATTTCTTTTGCTTGCTGTTTTGCTTTGTATTTCCTTCTGTGTACCGTACTGCTTCCACCGGCGATACAGACGCGGCTATGCTTCCGGGCTTATAGGTACTTATTAGCACTGTGACGAGAGCGAACAACGCCGCACCGATAAAAATCAACGGGCTGGGCGAGACAGAAACCGCACTTCCGGCATATGCAGAATTGTTAATAATAAGGGGAACAAGAGATTTACCGATAAAAAACCCCGCAATCAGCCCAATTGGTATTCCTATGGCCGAAAGGATCAGCGCCTGTCTGCGGATAATACGGCGGATCTGACTCCCGGTCGTGCCGATGGTTTTTAAAAGGCCATAAAACCGGATGTCCCGGATAACTGAAATTTGAAAAATGTTATAAATAATCAGATAACCGGTAAAAACGATAAGCAGCAAGCCCGAAACCATCGCAACAAGCGTGCCCGCGTCCATGCCAAAGTTTGTGGAAAGGTATGCCCAGTTCACATTATGCTCAAGATAGTTTGGCGCATTTTCGTCAAGAGAATAGCCGCTTTCAGTAATCACCTTTTCCAGCTTTTCCTGCAAATTGAAGCTATTTTTGAACATAATATAGGCGTTAATGGCGCCGGTGAGAGAATGGTCTTCCTTGAATGTATTTTGCAGTTCATCCGCATGAGCATCTACATAGGCTCGGGAGGCAAATATCTGCCCCACGTTAAAAACGGGATCACTTTCCCACCAACCGGCGAGGATAAAGTTGCGCTCGACTTCCTCACCCCTGATATTAAGTGTAAGCGTAAGCGGTGCGCCTACCTCCAAAGGTACGCCCATCAATTGCAAGGTCTTGGTATCTGCAATGATCTCGTTTTCAGCCATCGGTTTGTGTCCGCTTGTGGGCTCACAAAATCCAAGTTTCAGCCCCACATCGTCATAATACCAAAACTCTGCACGGCACTTTAAAAACTCTTCGTTTTCAACATCATCGCAGAGCATACGGTTATAGGCGATTTCTTTGATCAGAGAATGGTCTTTGATGTTGTCAAATTCCTCATCGTTAATATATTTAAGTACAGCATGACCATCGCCGCCCGCCTGACGCATAGAAGCCCGCTGCAGGCTCTCCACCGTACCTATGCCCATGGTAAAAAGCGTAGTAAAAAGTACCGCAGTCAAGGCAATGGCAATAATTGCAATCAGATTGCGGGTTTTGTTTGCGCGAAAGCTTTTGTCCGCCAGATTGCGAATTGCTTTTTTGTTCTTAACCTTAATCATTTGCCATCACCACTCACAATTTTTCCGTCCTCAATGCGGATGATCCGGTCTGCCATCTGGGCGATTTCCTCATTGTGCGTAATCATCACGATGGTTTGCTTGAATTGTTGGCTTGTCACTTTGAGAAGTCCCATTACATCAAGACTTGTCCTGCTGTCCAGGTTTCCTGTGGGTTCATCGGCAAGAATAATAGCCGGTTTTGCGACCAAAGCCCTGGCAATTGCCACACGCTGCTGCTGACCGCCGGAAAGGTTGTTTGGCAGATTATTCAGTTTGTTTTCAAGCCCCAGTGTCCCAATGATTTTATCCACATAGGGTTTATCCGGCTCATTGCCGTCCAGTTGAATAGGCAGGACAATATTCTCGTACACATTCAAGACAGGAACAAGATTATAATTTTGAAAAACAAAGCCGATTTTTCTTCTGCGAAAAATTGTCAGCTCTTCATCTTTCAACAAGAATACCTCCTTGCCATCCACGGTGACTGTACCGCTTGTTGGACGATCAAGTCCACCCAGCATATGCAGAAGAGTAGACTTGCCGCTGCCTGATGTGCCTACAATTGCCACAAATTCCCCTTTCTCAACGCTGAGGTCAACACCATCAAGGGCCCGCACCATCGTATCCCCACTGCCGTAATATTTTTTCAGTTCTTTTGTCTGAAGTATTGTCATTTGAATTACCTCCAAAAAAATAATCTGTATTGCAGCTTCCTACAATACAGACTATACTCTAACAATCTTTCCACAATCTATCTGAAACATAACAGTTTTGAAAGATTTCACTTTGTTGTCGGCAAAAATACTGAAAAGGTGGACCCCCTCCCCAGCACAGAGGATACCTTGATATAACCGCCCTCGGCTGCCAGGATCTCCCTTGCCAAAAACAGCCCAATGCCAACGCCTTCTTGATTGCTTACGTCTGCCGAGCGATAGAAACGAGTGAATATTTTGCTTTGTTCATGCTCTGCAATACCAATTCCATTATCCGTAATATCAATACGGCAGAACAACTCATAGGGTATGGCTTTAATAGTAATACTACCGCCGCTTTCGGTATATTTTACGGCGTTGTCAATGATATTGTATACTGCTTCGGTCGTCCACTTCAGGTCAAAGCAGGCACTTAGCTCCGTATCCTCCACCGCAACAGAAATACCTTTTGCCTCAGCCTTTGGCATGATTTGTTGCCGTGCATCATCCAGTAACCTTTGTACCGCTTCCTGCTGAGGTGAAACAGTTATTATTCCCGTTTCAAGCCGCGATGTTTTTACTAAAGCACTGATCAGAAAGTTCAGCTTCTCCGCCTGCGCGGACAAGGCTTTCACACAAACCATACAGTCCACCGGCAATTCATGTTCACTGAGCAGCTGTGAATAGAGCAGAATATTGGCAATGGGTGTTTTGGTCTGATGAGAAATATCCGATATCAACCCTTTTATTTTATCCTTTTCCGTAAGCAGATTCTTTGAGGAGACCGCACATATGGAAAGATACCGGGCAAGCTTCGCTTCCACCGCGGATAAAGCAGATTCATCAAAAACACCCTCAACAAAGCTGTCGTCTATGGCTGCGTCCAGCATACCGCTAATTTTCGCCAGCGTTTTCTTTGTCCTTTGACGATACGAAATAACAACAATCACAGCTGCTAATAAAGCAACAATGGCAATCCCGATACAAATATAATCAAGTGTATTCATATCATTTCACTGTCCATGTATAGCCGATGCCATAGACCGTTTTAATATATTGCGGCGCTGACGGAATATCTTCCAGTTTATCACGCAGCCTTTTTATCGTAACAGACAGGGCGTTTTCGTCCACATACTCTGCTCCGTCAGTCCAGATCCTGTCTACCAGATCGGCACGCGAAACGGTATTTCCTCTGTTTAGTATTAAGACTTTGAGCAATTTTTGCTCAGTTTTGCTTAGGTCAATAAGTTGGCCGTCTTTCCAAAACTCCATCTTTTCAAAGGAAAAGGAAAACCCGTCAATGTGTATCGTGTCGGAAAGCTGCTGTCTGCCCTTTCGCAGTTGGACGCCTACTCTTGCCCTAAGCACCATAAGACTGAAAGGTTTTGTGATATAGTCATCCGCACCAAGCTCAAAACCTGTTACAATATCAGTTTCCAGATCATTGGCCGTCAGGACAATGACAGGCAAAGCCGAATTTTTGCGAACATCGGCTAAAAGGTCAAGGCCCTTTCCATCCGGTAAATTGATATCCAAGATCATCAAATCAAAGGAATTGCTTTTCATCCGCTTCTTTGCACCGACAATATCATAGGCCTGCACAAAGGCGCAATTATCATCTTTTAGAGCAAGGACAATACCATTGCTTAGGGCGATATCATCCTCGACGATTAAAATGCGATTCATCATCCGCCCCCTGTTCCGGGAAATGCTCATTGGCTAAAATAAGTTATTCCTCCCCAAAC
>JQID01000136.1:0-412 GCA_000770645.1 Desulfosporosinus sp. Tol-M | reverse complement strand
GATTATCCATGATCAGGACGCTGGTTTCTTTCTCAGACATGCCACCCAAGCCTTCCCTGGCCCGGGTACGGGCATAACTCATCAAGGCGGATAAAACCGAGAAGAATACGACGAATTTCTCGCCGCCGGAATTCTCATGGACCGCATCTTCCCACAGTTTTAACCGGCTATTCTGCATAGTGTAATCGATTTTATAAACTCTTACGGGGATATTGGAGTTGTCAAGGTAGACATTAAGTAACTCCCGGCTGGACATCAGCTTCATTACACTGCGTCTAATCTCTTCCGCTTTCTTATTCTGCCTCCTTTCCTGACGGACCTTCTCAATCGCTGTTTCAATATAATTCTTCATTCGTTCCTTGGCATTTTCCAAGCTGTCCAGCACCAAATCTATTTTCAGCATTTGGACCGG